>CAJXPN010000147.1 GCA_913058025.1 uncultured Myxococcales bacterium
ACGAGATTTCTGCCTGTCTCGTGGGCTCGGAGATGTGTATAAGAGACAGCTCCCCTCCCCCGACGTCGTCTTCGAGCAGACCCACACGCTCGAGCTCGCGGGCGGCGCGCGCGTCGAGCTCTCGGTGCTCGACAACTCCGGCGTGACCTCGTCTCAGACCGTCGCCCTGGTGCCCCGCGCACGCGCTCTGTTCGTGGGTGACCTGGTCCACCACGGCGCCCACGCGTGGCTCGAAGGAGCCGTCTCATCGGGCGCACCACGCCCGGACCTGTCCGCCTGGCAGCTCGCGCTCGGCGAGCTCCTCGCCTTCGAAGGTGTCGTCGTCCACGCCGGCCGCGGCGACCGCGCTCCGGTCGCGGAGGCCGTCGAGGGCCAGCGCGCCTACCTTTCAGAAGTCGCTCGCCTCCGCGATGCCTATGTCACGCAGCACCCCGCGCCTCACTCCGCCGACGACCACGCCGCGCTCGCTGCCTCCATCAAGGCCGCGTTCCCGGAGCGCAGCCTCGCGTACCTCGTGGACTACTCGGTCTACGGGCTGTTCTCCGTGGATTGAGGCGGGCACACGTAGCGCAGCGAGACGCGGCCGCCGTCGGCGTCCTCGACCTCGATGAGCTGGCGCGGGTTCTCCGGGTCGTAGCTCAGGCGCGTGACCCGACGGTCGAGCCAGAGCATAGGGCCGTCGTCGTAGGTCTCCTCGATGATCTCGACCACCCTCCCCTGCTCGTCACGGCGGTAGGTCTCGCGCTCGTTGGGTTCAGCCTCCAGGCGTCTCACGACCACGTGGCCCTCTGCGTTCCGGGTCGTGACCTCTCGCGCGCCATCAGACGTCGAGCCCTCAACCCAAACCCAACCCGGCCTCCAACGTGTGAGGGCGACCATCTCGGGGTATCTCTGTGTCTCGCCATCGGCATCGATGGTGGCCACCTCGACGACCCCGTGCGTCGTGTACGGATCCTCAGGGTCGAGCGAGAGCGTGTAGTCGTACTCGACGTCAGCGGTGCCACCAGCGTGGAGGCTCTTGATCGTGATCGATCGCGTCGATGCGTCGTAGGTGGCGTTCATGTGGTTGGGCTTCGACGCACAGATCTGCTCCGTCTCTCCCTTGTCGCAGAAACGAGCGCTCATGACCGCGTCGCCTTCGCCATACGTCATCACGAGCGTGCCTGGCCTCTCATTGCCCTCGAACATCGTGCGCTCCACGCGGCCCGAGGTGTCGTAGCGCACGTGCGCGCTGTGGGACATTCCGTCGGCGTGCACGCGCTCGATCGAACAAGGCGGACCGCTCTCGAGCACCACGCCGATCGGCAGATCGAAGGTCTCGAGCACGCCCATCAGTTGCTGGTGCGCGCCCATCGCCTCCTCGAACGAACCGAAGGGCGCCTCGAGCGCGCCCCTGGTGGGCTGCGCGGGCTGCTCGCTCGGCTTCGGCGGCGCCCCGGAGCACCCGAGCCCCCACGCCACCGCCGCGCTCCACACGATCCGACTCATATGCCTCGTCTTCACCCGGCCTCCTTCTGGCTCTTCTTCCTCGGCCGCATCGAGGATGCGCGATGCCATGGTACCCGACCGAATTCACGCGTTGAACGCGAGGCTACTCGGTCTCCATACATCGCACTGGCGAGTCCATGATCGACGCGTTCGGCAGGTAGGAAGTGAGTGACAACGCGAACCAACCCGCTATCCTCGTTTATGATCATATGCGTGTAGAGCGTCAGGTTTCGTCGTGCGACGCCGACCACTCATCGTCATGAATCAACAAGCGATATCAGGCAATTACAGGACGTGGCCCTCATGACCAAAGACACGAGCACGCCCAAGGGCCATGCGCCCAGAGAGGACCCGAGGCTGGCTCAGACCAGAGAACTCGTGCTCGATGCCGCCGTGAAGCTGCTCATCGCGGAAGGCATCTCTTCGGTGACGGCTGGGAAGGTCCACAAGACGACGGGAGTGTCCCGGACGACGATCTACCGTCATTGGCCCACTCGAACGGACCTCCTCCTGGCGACAGTGGATCGAATCACCGTCTCGAGCCACCCCATCGATGCCACCGACGACTTCGAGTCCGACGTGCACTACCTGCTGACGAAACTCACGGAGCGTATGGAGAAGCGTCCGGTTCGAGAGTTCGTCTCGGCGGCGTTCGCCATGGCCGTGGACAACCACGACCACGCGCCGGTGGTCCGGCGGTTCTTCGACGGGATGCTGTCACCGATTCACCAGCGCATTTCCGTCGAGGGCGAACGACTGGACATCGACGCCGACGAGATCGACATGCTGCACGACCGCATCGTGTCGCCCTTCGTCTTTCGGTACGTGCTGATGTTCGACTCCATCAAGGACGAGCAGGTAGACCGCGTGCTGACCGAACTCGTCCAGTTCTTCGATTCGGCGGGGTCATAGTCCGGGGCGAACCCTGGCTGGGTTCGACCCGGACGCGCCCTTCACGCTCCCGAGTATGGAATGCGTGCCAGAGTCGAGAGATCGGAGTGCCAGGTCGCGATGTCGTCGAGGCAGAAGCCCGAGAGATCGTCGTGCCCGCACGCACGCGCCATCACCTTCATCAGCTGAACCGTCGCGCCGAAGAACCGTGAGAGCCTTCGAGCGGACTCCTCCACGTCCAGGCGAGCCCGAAGCTCGGGGCGCTGCGTGGCGATGCCTGCGGGACAGTTGTTCGTGTTGCATATGCGCGCGCCGACGCACCCGATGGCTTGCATCGCAGAGTTGGAGACGGCCACACCGTCTGCGCCCAAACACATCGCCTTGATGAAATCGGCGGGTGTGCGCAATCCGCCCGTGATGATCAACGTGACGTCACCCGAGAGCCCCTTCTCATCGAGAAACCGCCGCGCTCGAGCGAGCGCGGGGATGGTCGGCACGCTGATGTGGTCGCGAAACAACGTCGGCGCCGCGCCGGTGCCACCGCCTCGACCGTCCAGGATGATGTAGTCCGCGCTCGCGTCGATGGCGAACTGCATGTCACGTTCGACATGGTTTGCGCTCAGCTTGAACCCGATGGGGATGCCCCCCGTGAGCTCTCTGACGTGGTCGGCGAAGCGACGGAATTCCTCCGCTGTGTTCAGGTCCTCGAACGTGGACGGCGAGATGGCGGGTTGGCCTTCGGGTATGCCACGCACGGCGGAGATCTTGCCTCGGTTCTTGTTGCCGGGGAGGTGGCCTCCCGTTCCGGTCTTGGCGCCCTGCCCTCCCTTGAAGTGGAAGGCCTGGACGCGGCTGAGCAGGGCCTCGTCGTAGCCAAACCTGGCGCTGGCGTACTCATAGAAATAGCGACTGTTCTCAGCCTGCTCTTCGGGCAACATCCCGCCCTCTCCCGAGCAGATCCCCGTCCCTGCCATCTCGGCACCTCGCGCCAGCGCGATCTTGGCCTCTTCGGACAGCGCTCCGAAGCTCATGTCGGAGACGAAGAGAGGCAGGTCGAGGCGCAACGGCCGATCGGCTCGAGGCCCGATCACCAGCGAGGAGGCGACCTCGTGGTCGTCGAGCAGCGGCTTGGTGGCCAGCTGCGCGGTCATGATTTGGATGTCGTCCCACTTCGGCAGGTTCTCCCGCGGTACACCCATGGCGGCCATGGGGCCGTGGTGACCCAACGTGCTCAATCCCTCTCGGGCGAGCTGGTGAATGAACGCGACGTGGGGTTCCTCAGGTGTCGGGATCGGCTTGGGCGCCTTGCCACTCCCAGACGTCACGACCGGGGCGCTCGAGGGCTTCCCGATGTCGCTGGCCGAAAACTGTTTGTGTGTGCCGTCGCAGAATGGTGTGTCCTGGCTGTTCTTGCAGGCGCAGAGGAAGGCCGTCCTCGTCTCATCCGCGACGAATGGCTTGGGTCCGATGCCGCTGCCGACGTGTGAGCCGTCACAGAAGGGCTGCGACTTCGAGCGACCACACGCACAGAACTGATACACTTCACCCTCTTCGAGGTTTACCTCGATGGGTCGATTGCCTGCGACGATGGGCCGAGGTCTGGTGAGTTCATCCGTCAATTCATCCGTCCTTTTTCGATGCTTCTTGGCGAGGTCGTGTCAAAGCGGCGCCGGACGTTCCGGGAGGAACGTCCGGCGCCGCTCCGTCGGTGTTGTCTTCAGGGGTTGGGTCGCCAGGGGAATGGGCCCATGAACTCATCCATCATGATGCGCCAGGCGTTCATCTCGAGCCACTGGTCGTACATCTTCCAGTGCGCGTACTTGGGCAACCTGATGACGCTCGGAATCATCATGGCGTCGGTGCCCTTTTTGAACTCGGCGTAGATGCCGCCGCGCAGATCCCGGATGTACTGAAGCTGAGCCGTGACGTCCTCTTTGGTCCCTTCGTGGGGGTCGGGGGCGTGGTTGTGAGAGAACACGGCGACGTCGAACTCCAGCTCCAGCACGGCCTCGAGCGAGCGCTCCCACTCTCGGATGTTGAAGTCGGGCACGACGCTGAACATCACGCGGTGTGGTGTGACCAGGTCGGCCACATACGCCACACGTTGCCTGGGAAGCACGAAGACGGTCATCCCGAGCCCATGGTTCATCCCGAGGTAGTGGAGCTCGATCGTCGTGTCGCCCAGGACGATGTCCTTGCGGTCGCCACTCCAGCTCTCCATGGGCACCGCCATGTCTTGCCCGGTGTTGGCCTCCATCCACCTGTAGGCCTCGATGTGGGCCATCGTCGTGGCGCCGGCGTCCTCGAACACCTGACCGCCGCTGGCGTGATCCCAGTGGTTGTGGCTATGCAGGAGGTACTTGATGGGGAGGTCGGTGACGCCTCGAATCGCCTCCATGAGCCCCTTGGCGTGCGGCGTACTGACCGACTCGAAGGCGACGACGCCTTCACCCGTGACCACGAACATGGAGTAGTAGTCCGTCGCCGGATCGCCATAACTGTAGATGCCGTCGGCGATCTTCACGGTCTCGGGGCCCGCCGCTGCGTGCCCTTCTTTGGCGGTCGAACCTTCGACGACGTCTTGCGTCACGGACGCGTCCGATTGAGTCGCCGGCTTCGTCGAAGCGCAGCCGGTGGTGAGCGCGAAGACCAGCGGGAGGAACATGAACTTCTTCATTGGGATATCCAGGTGTGTGAATCTGAGCGTCGCCTTGAAGCTGACGACGCGACGGGCCGAGGCGTGCTTCGAGATCCAGGGAGTCCGGTCTGGCTACGGACAGCCGATGTCGACCTCCAGGCCATCGAGCTCGGTGATCGAGTCTTCGAGAGACTGGGCGAGCCCATGCGAAGGGATGATGGTCAGCGGCAACTCGGAGACGCAGTCCTGATCGATGATCTCGAGATCGCGCATCGCCGCGAAGAACGACTCCGGCCCTCCCAAAACGGGCGAGAATCCGACGCCGGCGTTGTAGAGGTCCGCCACGTAGATGACGCGCGCCGCGCCTGTATCGACCAGCGTGAGCAGAAGGTCTGCCGAGTGGGTGTTGGCGCTCATGTGGTACGCGGTGACGGTGACGGTCGGGCCGGCGATCTCGGAGGTGGCTCCCTGTGCGACCTCCTCCACTTCGGTCTCGACATCGACCCTGCTCAGCGCGTCCGGTCGGAGCGTGGAACTCGCCGCGAGGACATCCTCGTAGAACGATTTGACGCCTGGTCCGACGACGAGCTTCGCCCCCACCGCTGCAAGCGAGCGCACCCCTGCGGAGTGGTCCTGATGGTGGTGGCTCTGGACGACGTGAGAGATGGGCACGCCGGGAAACTCAGACGCGAGGGTCTCCACGATGTGGGTCCCGTGAGCGGGGCTGATCGGAGCCTCGATGACGACGAGTCGCTCGTCGACGAGCGCAGCGAGCGAGTTGTGGCCCGCGCTCAGCAGCATGACCCCCGGCGTGAGCTCCGAGACCTCGACCGCCCCTCCTTGCTCATAGCCGAACAGGATCTGGAAGAACGCCTCGACGACCAGGTGGCTTTGACGACCGAATGCGAACTCGTCGGCGTCGACCTCGGGTGTGCCCGCCTCGGGGGGGAGATCGAACGCGCCGGCGGCGACATCGGCCGGCTCGATGTCCACGCTCGAACGTGTCTCCTCATGGACCAGCCCCTCCACGGCGTAGAGCTCCACGGTGGTGGGGAACGAGAACACCCCATGCTGCTTCCAGCCTTCGTAGCGGACCTCCACGGGGACGTCTCGGAACAGTGGGCTGTTCTCCATCGTCTCGAGCTTCGAAATCAGTCCCGATTCGGGATTCACGAACAGCCGAACCTCCACGTCTTGATCCATGATGGCGAGGATCCGGTGCGATAGACCGTCGTAGTCCTCTTCGCCGCCGTCACTCACGGCCGCAGGATTCGCGAGCGCGAACCGAAGCAGGATGTGGGGGTTGAACAGGCGTTGTTGCTGGCGCAATGCGCCCACATGCTGGGATGGCATCGCGCCCGGAGGGAAGAAACCCGCCTGTGCCGTGAGCCCGCCCACGTCGCCGTTGAGCACGACGCTGTAGCTCTCCGGAGGGAAGAACTGGAACGCCTCGAAGACCGACGTCCGAACCGTGTCCACGCGCAGGCTGTCCGTGCTCAGATCATGCACGTAAGTCCTCGTGTACGTGCTCGTATCATGGACCTCAGAAGGCTCCATTCCTTCGTAGTCGATGCGACGCGTCCCCGCCGACTCGATCCGGAACCTCTTGAGATCATTTAGAGATCCTGCGCCACCCATCGCTTCGACGGCCTGCTCCAGGAGAGGCTTCTCGCTCGCATCGGGGTTCTCTTCATCAGGCGTTTGGTCGTCACAACCCATGATGGTCAGTGACATGATGGCAAGCAGTGAGGGGAGGGTCGGTTTCATGTGAGCTCCGTCGCGTTGGTCTCGAGCGTCTCGAGCGTCTGGATTCGATGATCCCGTTCGTCTGAGATGGACCTCAGAGAGACGTGAATCACATTCAGTGACCTCATTTCAGTACACTCTGTATAGCTTCAGTACAAGTTGTACCTTAGTTGCGACTCGAACTCTCGCCATCCGTGTCCACGACGGCGCTCGGCAGCGCGAGCGCACCGATGACGCGGCGCTCGAGCGAGGAGCTCGTGAGCAGGCGCCCCCCAAAGGGCGTGTGATTCGGTCATGAAAGGCGCGCAGCAGAACCCGAGAGGCCTACTTCGCCGCACCGACCCGGCGCAGCACGGCGCGCGCGAGCGCGTCGGCGGCGGCCTCCGAGAACCTGAAGAAGAGCGAGGGCTCGAGCGCCTCGAGCTCCGAGAGGACGAGGCCGTCCTCGCCGTCGATGACGTCGACGCGCGCGAAGAGCGGCGGCTCGCGGAGCGTGGACACGACGAGGTCGGCGAACTCGCGCTCGGCCTGCGTGATGGGGTCGTGGGGGCTGCTTCGCTCATCCTCCCCGGCGAACCTCGGCAGCTTCCGGACCGCGTGCGTGACCTGGCCGTCGATCCAAATCAGCGAGCGCTCGCCCGGGTCGGCGAACGCCTCCATGGCGGGCTGGACGAGCACGTCACGCGTGGCGACGAGCTCGTCGTAGAAGCGCTGCGCCTCGGGGTCGTCCGCGCGCAGGCGGCGTGTCTGCCATGACCCACAGGACACCGCGGGTTTGATCACGATCTCCTCCCACTGAAGCGACGTGACATCGAGCGACTCGCCGATGTCGGCCAGCACCGTCGGGACGATCGGGACGCCGCGCCACGGCAGCTTCAGGAGGTAGCCCTTGTGCAGGTTCCCCAGGCACACCCGAAGAGGGTTCACGAGGACGCTCTGCGCGTCGGCCCTTCGCAGCATCTGCGCGAACGCCTCGGCGTGGAGGTGGTAGTCCCAGGTCGCGCGGACGACCACTGCGTCGTAGCCGGAGAGGTCCCCGGCGTCCCTCCAGGGGACGCCCTCGGCGTGGGCACCCTGGCGGGCGAAGGCCGCGACGAGCGGGCGCTCGTCGGGGTCGGGCTCGGGGAGCGGATCGCAGCGAAGGAGCGCGACACGGGTCATCTTCGTCCTCATCGTCTCGGGTCCTGAGTTCGGACACAGACTAGGACGGACGGTTCGACACGTCACGCACGTCCAACGGCCCGCGACGAGGTTCGGAGTGTGCCGCGCGCGGGCTCGGGTTAGTCTGAGCCCGCGCACGACACGCACTCAAGGCTGTCTCTTATACACATCTGACGCTGCCGACGATCTACTCTGTGTAGA
>CAJXPN010000148.1 GCA_913058025.1 uncultured Myxococcales bacterium
ATGTGTATAAGAGACAGTCTTGTACTGGTCGAAGGAGTACTCCCCCTGCGCGAAGCCCTCGCCGAGCGCCGCGATGGCTTCCGCGTCAGCGGGCGCCACGATCGCCACGTCCTCTCGACGCGCCGCGCGCGCCGCGCGACCCGCGACCGCGCCCGCGCGCCTGAGCTCGCCCGCATCGCCGGCGCCCGCGCCCACGAGGAGCACGCGCGACGACTCGATCCCGCTGGCACCACGCAGCATCCACGACTGACCTACCTTGCCCTTGAAGCCCTCCGCACCGGCCTCCTCCCACAGCGCCACTCCGAGCGCCTCGCTCAGGCCCTCCAGGCCCGCGCCGTCTTTACCGACGGGGACCACCAAAAGCTGCGACTCGATCTCCTCGGGGGAGCTCGCGTTGTAGACGAACTGAACCATGAACCACTCCTTGACCACGCCACACAGGGCGCAAAAAAAGCCCCGCGAGAGGGGGCGTGAAATCAATGACTTACGTAACCGTCAAACGTCATACTGACGCGACCTGAACACGAACGCGCCGAACAGCGTGAAGAACGTGAACGCCGCCATACACACCAGCAGCCCGATCCACATCGGCGGGTCCTGGGCGTCCTGGAACAGCATCTTGAGCAGCATGTTGTCCGACTCTTCCTTGGCCATGCCCGCCACGATCCTCAGGTGCATCCGCACGCTCGCGAACTCCAGGATCGGCAGGTTCGCGAACACGACCTCGAAGAGCACGAAGTAGATGATCCCCGCGAGCATGCTGCGCGCGAAGAGCGCGCCCAACGCCGCGAAGATCACCGAGTACGTCGCCACACCCAGCGCGCACGCCGCCAGCATCCTCGAGATGAGCCCGGCCGTCGCCCCCGGGTCTCCGCCACCGAACACGCACACGACGTAGAGCAGGAGCGTCGGCACCATCAGCACCACCGAGCCCACGAGCACGGCGCCCGCCAGCTTCCCCAGGTACAGCATCGGCTTCGGGATCGGGCGCAGCGTCAGGTACGTCAGCGTCCTCCCCTCCATCTCGTCCACGATCGTCGGGCCGCCGAAGAACAGCGCCACCATCGGGATCACGAACGGGAAGATCGCGCCCTCGATGACGTTGCGGAACAGCGTCAACCCGTCGAGGTACTCGTCGGTCGCCAGCGCCACCCCCGCCACCACGATCATCACGCCCTGGATCGCCAGGAGCGCCCAGGTCTTGCGCGCCGTGGCGAGCTGCCCGATCTGCGCGCTCAGCAGCGCCCAGGTCACGCTCCACGCCGACAGGTTCCGGCTCGGCCTCGCCGTCACGTCTACTTCAGCCATCACCGCCTCAGGTCACTAGATAGTTGAAGACCGCCTCGAGGTTGTCGTCCGGCGACGACATCCTGTGCAGCGTGAAGCCATGCTCGAGCGCGAGCGCAGGCAACCTCGTGTAGCACGCATCCGGATCCGTCGTGGAGACCATGAGCCCGTTCGGGACGAAGCTCACCTTGGACACGTCCTCGAACCCCACGAGCGCCTGCGCGAAGCGCCTCGGCTGCTCGCACATCAACGTGATCGTGTGCGGATGCCCATCGATCATGCCTCGGATCTTGTGGACGTCGCCGTCAGCGAGCACGCGCCCACGGTTGATCAGCACGATGCTGCGCGTCATCTGCTCGACCTCGTGGAGCACGTGGCTCGACACGACGATCGTCCCCCCCGCGTCCCCGAGCTCCTGGATCAACTTGATGATCTTGCGCCGCCCCATCGGATCGGTGCCCGCGAGCGGCTCGTCCATGAACAGGACGCGTGGCTTGTGCGCGAGCGCCTGCGCGATCTTGGTCCGCTGACGCATCCCCTTCGAGTAGGACTTGATCGGGGCGTTCATCTTCTCCCCGAGGTCCACCCGCTCGAGCGCCTCCTGGGCCAACGCCTTCGAGTCCTTCTTCGAGAACCCCTGCAACCGCGTCAGGTACGTCACGAACTCGAGGCCCGTCATCTGCTCGTAGAACGCGTCCTGCTCGGGCACCAGCCCGATCTCACCGAACACGTTGGCGTTGTTCCAGACCTTCTCGCCGAGGATCGTCACGTCCCCCGTGCGCGCCTTGATCTGACCGGTCACGCACTTCATGAACGTCGACTTCCCGGCGCCGTTAGGCCCGAGCAGGCCGATCACGCCCTGCCCCAGGTCGAGGGACACGTCGTTCAGACCGATCACCGCCCCGTACCACACGGACAGACGCCTCGCCCGAATCACCGGCTCCCCGCCTCCTACCTGCGCGACCTCTTGAGCGCTCACGCCACCCCCTCCAACCTGTTCACTCGCCACGCGACCGCGCCCGCGCCCGCTCCGCCATACGCGGCCAGGAGCAGGAACGGCGCGAACATCGGGACCTGAGACGTCTTGCTGGGCTCGAGCAGCGCCGACATCCCCATCCACATGTTGCCCGTGATGCTCAGCAGGTTCCCGACGTCCTGTGAGTCCAACGCGATCCCCACGATCGTCCCCACCAGCATCGGCACCAACAGCACCCCCAACCACGCCAGGACCACGTAGCGGGTCTGCGAAGTCAGCGCGCTCAGCCCCATGACCACCATCGACATCACGACCATCGTCACGAACAGGATCCCCGTCGCCAGGAGCGTCTGCCACAGCACCGCGAACCCGAGCTCCGATGAGACCCTGAAGAACAACGCCACGCGCAGGAACCCCACGAGCGCCATCGGCAAGAAGCCCGAGATCGAACCCAGGATCAGCAGCGTCATGAACTTCCCGCTGACGTACTGCGTCCGCGAGATCGGCTTCGAGAAGTAGAGCTGGAACGTCTTGTAGCGGATGTCGTCGGCGAGCACGCCGCAGCCGCTCGCCGCGAACAGTATCCCCAACCCGAACACCGTCATCCAACACGCGACCATCATCGGCGCCGCGTCCGGGGCCGCGTCCATCCCCTGCCCCGCTGCCTCAGCGAGCGTCTTCCCGATCTCGGAGGACCTCGCCGCGCTCTCCACGAACACGAGCGCCGTCAGCAGGAGCGGGAGCCCCAACATCCCCAGCATGATCAGCTTCGTGCGCCAGAACGAGAAGAACACACGGAACCCTCGCCACGCGATGATCGCCGCCGCGCCTCGCTCTCGTAGAACGCCCTCGTAGCGCGTGTAATTCTGGTCGTGGATCGCCACAGCTATCCGCCTCCTTGTTGGGTCAACCGCCCCGGGACTGGTTGTACTCGTCGATGATCCCCAGGAACGCCGCCTCGAGCGTGAGCTCACCGGGCACGAAGTGCCTCAACTGAATCCCCGCCTCCACCGCGCACCTCAGGATGTCCTGCCCGTCGTCACCCTCGTCGACGTACACGTTGAGCTTGAACCCCTCGCGCTCCACGCGAAGCCCTCGCCTCCGCAACAACCCGACGAGCTCGTCCTCTCGATCCTTGGCACGGATCTCGAACAGGCGCTCCCCTCCGGACTTGAGCTCGTCGAGCGTAGCCACGCGGACCACCGCCCCCTCGCTCATCATGATCACCGAGTCGCACACCCGCTCGACGTCCGCGAGCAGGTGGCTCGACAGCACCACGTTCACCCCCATCGCCTTCACGTCCAGCACGAGCTCGAGCATGTCGTCTCGACCCTGCGGGTCCAGCCCGTTCGTCGGCTCGTCCAGGAACACCAGCCGCGGCCCGTGCACCAACGCTTGTGCCAGCTTGACCCGCTGCTTCATCCCCGTCGAGAACCCCGACAGCTTCCGGTAGCGCGCCTCCTCGAGACCCACGTAGTAGAGGACCTCGTGCGCGCGCCTGAACGCCTCGGAGCGCGGCATCCCCGCCAACTCACCGCCGAAGCTCACGTACTCGATCGCGGTCATGTACGGCAGGTAGCAGTCGTTCTCGGGCATGTACCCGATCGCGCGCCGGACCTCGAGCTCGTCGTCGGGCAGCCGGTGCCCGAGCACCGTCGCGCTCCCCTTCGTGAACCTGAGCAGCCCGAGCAGCGTCTTGATCAAGGTCGACTTGCCCGCCCCGTTGGGACCCAGCAGGCCTACGCTCCCCTCTGCCACCTTCAGCGTGACGCCCTTGAGCGCCTCGAAGTCGCCGTAGAATTTCTGGAGGTTCTCAAGGTCGAACAGAAGCATGGCGCTCCCACCTCTCGTCTAGAGCGTGATGAGGTCGATTCCGAGAAGAGGCCAGCGCGTCAGACATCCAGACCGCCACGGAATCAACGCCCCGTGGACACCTCCCCGTCTGCGCGAGGGGCGCGGCTCAGCCCTTGTCCAACAACAACACCACGATCAGCCCGATCAATCCGAGCAGAACGAGCACACCCATCCCGATCACGGCCAGGATCAACTTCCGCGCGTTGTCGGGCGCCTGGGCCGGCGCCGGGAGCATGTCGTCGCGACGCATCGCCGAGGTCTCGTCCCTGTACGCCGGCGCCGCGGGCGCCGTCGGGAACGACGGCCGCGCCGGCGGCCTCCCCATCGCCGGGCCGGGAGGCGGACCCGTCGGCGGCGCAGTCACCGCCTGGAACATGCCCGTGAGCTCTCCGCCTGGGATGTAGTTCGCGTCCGCGCCCATCCCCTTCGACCTCAAGATCTCCTGCTCGCGATGCACCAGCGCCTTGAACATGTCGAGCGCCGTGGTGAACCGCTCCTCGCGATCCTTGCGCATCGCCTTCAGGATGATGTTCTCCATCGTCGGCGCGATCGTCCCGCCCATGACCTCGTTCGGGCTCATCGGCTCCTCGAAGACGTGCTTCGTCAGAATCTTGACCGGTGAGTCTCCCTGGAACGGCACCCGCCCCGTCATCATCTCGTAGAGCATCACGCCCAGGCTGTAGATGTCGGTGCGGTTGTCCAGGTCGAACGCCTGCGCCTGCTCCGGCGACAGGTACTCCGGCGTGCCGTACACGATGCCCGCCTGCGTCAACTTCGCGTCGTTGGCCGAGGAGTTGTCCGTGAGCTTGGCGATGCCGAAGTCCAGGATCTTGACGAAGTTGTTGTCCCCCCTGAAGTTCGTCAGCAGCACGTTGTCCGGCTTCAGGTCGCGGTGCACGATCCCCAGGTCGTGGGCCTCGGCCAACGCGCTGCAGCACTGCTTCATGATCCTGATCGCCACCAGCTCGTCGAGCGGACGGCCCCTCAGGTCCTCGCGCAGCTCCCTCCCCTTCACGAACTCCATCGCCAGGTAGAACGCCCCGTTGGGCATCCTCCCGAAGATGAACACCCTGATGATGTTCGGGTGCGTGAGCATCGAGATGACCTTCGCCTCTCGATGGAAGCGCTGGACGATCTCCTGGCTCTTGGCTGCCTCCGCCAGGAGCACCTTGATCGCGACGTCCTGGTCGATCGCCTCCTGGCGAGCCTGGTACACCGCGCCCATGCCGCCTTCGCCAAGCTTCCGCACGATCTCGTACTGACCGAAGATTCTCGTGCCGATCAGATCGTGTGATGCCCTTTGCGGGTTGATTCCTGAACTCATCGCGTTACGTCATCTCGCGTTGTCGGTCGGGGCCGCTTCCAGCTGCACGCCCTCGACCTTTGGAAAAACACACGTCTGGCGGACCTCGTCGCTCCGACCCCCGGACGAACCCAATGGCTCTACCTTCGGCGGACGCCACGAGGCGCTCAGAAACACTGCACCAGGGTGACGGGCGCGTTATAGCATGCGCCTACAACGTTGACAAACCGGAGCCCGGACCGCGTCCCGCGCCCGAACGCGATCAATCGCGCTCGCGCGCAGCGCGCGCCGCGCTACGGTCAACGCTCGCCCTCGTTGCGAAGTACCACAAACCCACGAGCAACACCCCTCCTACACCCAGAGCCACCACCCAGAAGGGCACCTCGAGCGTCCCCTCGAGCCACTCCGGCCTCTCCCCCGCCTGCGCCAAAAGCCACCTCGTCCACACGTCTCGCGCCTCCTCGTTGAACACTCTCGATGCGCGATCATGCACGCAAGCACCTCCCTCGCACAAGCCGCACAATTGACAGCCCGAGCCCGCGCGGTGCATCGTCGCGCGCGCCGCGCGCCCGTCGCGTCTTGAAATACTTCGGCGCCTCCTCGTTCTTCCCATGAGCCCGGCGCTCCCCGCCTCATGATCCCAAACTCTCGCCTTTGAGGGCACCCCCCATGCGCATGTCCACCCTCTTCGCCCCCACACGTAAAGAGGATCCGGCCGACGCCGAGATCGCCAGCCACCGCCTCCTCGTGCGCGCTGGCTTCATCCGTATGGTCGCCCGCGGCATCTACTCCTTCCTCCCCCTGGGCTGGCGCTCCGTTCGCAAGATCGAGCGCATCGTCCGCGAGGAGATGGACCGCGCCGGCGCACAGGAGATGCGCATGCCCGGCGTCCAGCCCGCCGAGCTCTGGCAGGAGTCCGGCCGCTGGGACGCCTACGGCTCCGAGCTCCTCCGCCTCAAGGACCGCAAGGGCTCCGACTTCGCGCTCGGGCCGACCCACGAGGAGGTCGTCACCTCCCTCGTGCGCGACAACCTGTCGTCTTACAAGCAGCTCCCCATCAACCTCTACCAAATCCAGACGAAGTTCCGCGACGAACCGCGCCCCCGCTTCGGCCTGATGCGCGGCCGCGAGTTCGTCATGAAGGACGCCTACTCCTTCGACGTCGACAAGCAGGCCGCCCACGAATCCTACGCCACCATGAAGGACGCCTACCACCGCATCTTCACGCGCATGGGCTTCGACTTCGTCGCCGTGGAGGCCGACACCGGCAACATCGGCGGGGACCTCTCCCACGAGTTCCAGGTCGTCGCCGAGACCGGCGAGGACGTCATCGTCCGCTGCACCACCTCCGGGCGCGCCTGGAACGTCGAGAAGGCGCCCATCTCCATCGAGGACGCCGAGCGCGACCCCGACGCGCAGTTCGCCGAGCTCGAGGTCGTCAAGACCCCCAAGACCCACACCATCGCCGAGGTCTCCGCGTTCCTCGAGCGCGAGGCCTCCAGCATCGTCAAGACCCTGATCTACCTCGCCGACGGCGAGCCGATCGCGGTCCTGATGCGCGGCGACCACGCCGCCAACGAGGTCAAGATCCTCGCGCACCTCCGCGCCTCCGGGCTCGACTGCGCCGAGCTCGTCCTCGCCGACGACGTCACCGTCTCCAAGGTCACGCGCGCGCCCGTCGGCTTCGCCGGGCCCGCCCGGCTCGAGGTCCCCATCTACGCCGACCTCTCGGTGAGGCCGATGGTCGACTTCGTGACCGGCGCGAACATGAAGGACCGGCACCTCACCGGCGTCAACTGGGGCCGCGACTTCGAGGTCTCCTCCTTCGGTGACTTCCGCCGCGCCCAGGCCGGCGACATCTGCGCCGACACGGGCTCCCCCTACGAGGAGTTCCGCGGGATCGAGGTCGGGCACATCTTCTACCTCGGCACCAAGTACTCCGACGCCATGTCCGCCAAGCTCCAGGGCGAGGACGGAGAGCTCAAGCCGCTCGAGATGGGCTGCTATGGCATCGGCATCACGCGCATCCTCGCCGCCGCCGTCGAGCAGTCGCACGACGGCAACGGCATCGTCTGGCCCATGCCGCTGGCCCCCTACCACGTCACCGTCCTGCCCCTGCAGGCGCGCAATGAGGAGGTCATGGCCGAAGCAGAGCGCATCTACGCCGAGCTCCGCGCCGCAGGCGTCGAGGTCGTCCTCGACGACCGCGACGTGCGCGCCGGCGGCAAGTTCAAGGACGCCGAACTCATCGGCTTCCCCGTCCAGATCGCCATCGGCTCCCGCGGACTCGCAGAAGGCCAGGTCGAGCTCAAGCAACGCGCCGCCGGTGACAAGGTCCTCGTGTCCACCGACACCGTCGTCGCCGAGGTCGCGCGCATCGTGCGTGAGGGCCTGGAGGGATGAGCGAACGCGCACAGGAGCTGCTCCGGCGCCACGTCATCGCCGCGCTCGACACGGACACCGCCGGGGAGGCCATCGCGCTCGCGCGTGACCTCTCCGGCCCCGTCGAGTGGGTCAAGATCGGCTCGAAGCTCTTCACCGCCGAAGGGCCCGCGCTCCTCGACGCGCTCGGCGCGCTCGGGCTCACGGTCTTCCTCGACCTGAAGTACCACGACATCCCCAGCGTCGTCGGCGCAGCGTGTGAGCGCCTGTCTCTTATACACATCTCCGAGCCCACGAGACAGGCAGAAATCTCG
>CAJXPN010000149.1 GCA_913058025.1 uncultured Myxococcales bacterium
CGAGATTTCTGCCTGTCTCGTGGGCTCGGAGATGTGTATAAGAGACAGCTGCTCGAGCGACCAGAGCGCGTGGATGATGGACTTGGCGGAGACGACGGAGTCGGCCTTCATGACGCCGACGCCCTGGGTGCCCTCGCGCAGCTTGAGGATGACGGGGGCGCCGCCGACGGCGGCGATCGCGGCCGGGAGCTCGTCCTCGTGGCGCGTGATCGCGGTGTAGGGGACGGGGAGGCCGGCCGCGGCGAGCTCCTGGAGTGAGGAGAACTTGTCGCGCGAGCGCTGGATGGCGTCGGGGCCATTGAGCGAGACGGGGCCGGCGTCGTCGAGGTGCCTGAGCAAGGCCGCGATCGGGTCGGCGGTCGAGGAGCCGACGCGCGGGATGAAGCAATCGACGGAGTCGAGCGAGTCGCCCTCACAGAGGACGCTGCGGCCGTTGGGGCCGATGGTGAGGACGCAGCGGAACGGGTCGATGATGCGGACCTCGTGCCCGCGTTGGCGCGCCGTGGAGACGAGGCGTCGCGTGCTGTAGAGGTTGCGACCGCGAGACAGGATGGCCAGCTTCATGGGGACCTTGACTTCAATGGGATCGAGCGCGACCTGGAAGGGGCGAGTGCGCCTTCAGAAGAGCGCGCTACGCAGGAGCATGATCATGAAGAGTACGAGCAGGACGCCGATGCAACTCAGGAGCCCGACGGCCAGTACGGTCGCGAAGGATCCGGCGTCGTCGGGTTGAGCCTCGCCTCGCCGGCGCGTGGTGCGCGACGATGGGCGGTCGAGCGACGCCGGGATCACCGCGGTGGAGTCCGGCGTGCCCTGTAGCGGGGTGTCGAGGCTCTGGAGCGCGGCGTCGAGCGGATCGACGTCGAGCGAGGACGCGTTCATCGGGGTGAACATCGAGTGGGAGGGTCGGCTGGGGTGCCGGGTCTGGCGCGCGGCCTCGAGGTCGAGCTCCAGGGGCTCGTCGGAGTCGAGGAAGCTCGCGTGGACCTGATCGAGCGCGAGGATCCCTGGGTTGGTCGAGGGGATGAAGGCGTTGCGCTCGGAGTCGAACTCGAACTCGCCGGGCTGGAGGGCGCCGGTGAGCTCGAGCTCGACGGACTCCTCGAGCTCGTAGAGCGCCTCCTGGGCCGACTGGGGGCGAGCCTTGGGGTCCTTGGCGAGCATTCGGCTCAGCCAGGTCTGCCAGAGGCGCGGTGTGTCGGAGATGTCGATGGGCTCGGGGCCCACGAGGTTGCTCATGAGCTCGGCGTGGGTGTCGCCCTTGAGGCGGAGCTGGCCGGTGAGGAACTCGGCGAGCACGAGCGCGAGCGCGAAGAGGTCGGTGTAGGGGCCGATCGGGTCCCCGACGGCCTGCTCGGGCGGCATGTAGCCGGCGGTGCCCACGACGGTCGTGCCGACCGAGGTCGCCGTGGTGATCGCGGCCTGGACCGCGCCGAAGTCGATGAGTGACCAGCCGCCGCCCTCCCGGCGGATGATGTTCGAGGGCTTGATGTCGCGGTGGATCACGGGCGGGGTTCGCCCGTGGAGGTAAGTGAGCGTGTCGAGCATGGCGCGCGCCAGCGAGAACGCGTCGCCGAGGCCCAACGCGCCGGGGCGAGAGATGAGCGCGGAGAGCGTCTCGCCGGCGACGTACTCCTGGGCCAGATAGAGCGCGCCGGCGGTGCGCACGGCCGCGACGTAGCGTGGGATGCTGGGGTGGCTCAGGCCACGCAGCGCCTCGCCCTCGCGCTCGAAGAGCTCGAGCGCCTTCCAGTCCTCCATGTGGCTGAAGTGGAGGCGCTTGAGGGCGACCTTGGAGTCGGTCTCGGGGTCGAACGCGAGGAACGTCGCGCCCTGCCCGCCTTCCCCCAGCGTGCGCTCGTAGTCGAACCTATCCGCGATCTTCTGGCCAGGCTCCATGCGTCACCTCACTCGCTCATCCTCGTATGAGCTGAAGGTACTCGGAACGGCATGGGGCGTCTTCCATGAAGACCCCGAGCATGACCGACGTGGTCATCGACGCGTTCTGTTTCTGGACGCCGCGCATCTGCATGCACATGTGCGAGGCTTCGAGCGTGACGGCCACGCCGAGCGCGCCGGTGACCTGGTTGACAGCCTCGGCGACCTGGCGCGTGAGCTCCTCCTGGATCTGGAGGCGGCGGGCGAACATCTCGACGATGCGCGCGACCTTGGACAGCCCCAGGACCTTCCCGTCGGGGATGTAGGCGACGTGGGCTCGGCCGACGAACGGCAGCATGTGGTGCTCGCACATCGAGTAGAACTCGATGTCGCGCACGAGCACCATCTGGTCGATGTCGGAGGTGAAGATCGCGCCGTTGACCAGCTCGTCGAGCGACTCGCCGTAGCCGCTCGTGAGGTACGCCATCGCCGAGGCGACGCGGTCGGGTGTGCCGGCGAGGCCCTCGCGCTCGGGGTCCTCCCCGAGTTCGGAGAGCACGCCCTTGTAGAGCGCGGCGAGTGTGTCGTGATCTCGTGCCATCTTCGCCTCGACCTTTCTTCTCTGGGTGTTCATGCCGCGCGCACCAGGCGCGCGGTCCGAGCACGCTATGTAATCAAGCGCCCCGTATGACACAAGCGGCCCCGACGCGTGATCGTCATGCGAGCACGCCGAGGTGTATACAAACGCGCCCACTCACTGACAGTATGCGGCTCCCGTCGAATTGACCGATGGGTTCATTTATGAACGTATGGAGAGAGCATCATGACGAAGCAGCTGAGAGACGAGGCGGACGCCATCCTGGAGGGAGGCGCGACCTCGGAGACGTGGGGGGCCATCATCAGGCTGGTGGACGCGCGGTCGGGCGAAGAGCTCGAGGAGCTCGTCGACCACCTCGAGGCCGAGCTCGCGCGCTGGAAGGTCGGGCGCCACGACCGATGGATCGTGACGGACCACGACCCGATCTACGCCAAGTCGGGGGTCAGCTCGGTGTTCTTCTCGAGGCTCCAGCGCGGATCGATGCGCGTGGCGCCACCCCACTGGGTCAAGCAGGCGACGACGGAGGGCTCACCTCGGCTCAGGCTGGTCGACGCGGTGAGCCTCG
This sequence comes from uncultured Myxococcales bacterium, assembly GCA_913058025.1. Classification (GTDB taxonomy): domain Bacteria; phylum Myxococcota_A; class Bradymonadia; order Bradymonadales; family Bradymonadaceae; genus CAJXPN01. The sequence continues at coordinate 3,042 of CAJXPN010000149.1, forward strand.
GGGAGCTGAAGCTGAACTCGACGCAGGCGCTCAAGCTCCTGGGGCGAGAGGAGCTCGTGAACCTGCGCCACCTCGACCTCCACGACACCAAGCTCACCAAGACGTTCTGGAAGAAGGCCCCGCTGCTCCCGGCGCTCCAACGCCTCGAGTCGCTCCGGGTCTCGATCCTGCACGAGGACCTCGCCGCGGCGGTCGAGGCGGCGCCCTCGCTCCCGAAGCTGAGGCGTCTGGCGATCGGTCAGAGCTACTCTCCCAAGCCCCAACGGATCGGCGCGCTGCTCGGCAGCGACATGGTGGCGGGGGTCGAGGTCGTGGCTCTGGAGACCTCGAACAACGGGAGAGCGCTCCTCGACACGCTCCGCGCGTCGGGGCTCCCCGAGCTCCGGGAGATCGAGATCGGCTCCCCCGACCTCTTCGACAGCCCGCTCGAGCCGCTTCTGGGGTACGAGGAGCTCGCGTCGCGTATCGAGACGATCACGATCCTGTCCGTGGAGCACCTCACGCCGATCGACTTCTCGGCGCTGGCGGCGCTGGACTTCGGAGGAGTCGGCGAGCTCGACCTGAGCGGGGTGAACGCCGAGCATCGCCTGCGCGGGCGCGCCGAACACGTCGAGGTCAACCGCGCGGGCGCGCTCGAGCACGTGCCGGGCTCGAACCTCGCCGAGACCGTGAAGCGCCTGCGCCTTGGCGACCTGTGGTCGCCCGAGCTCGCAGCCGCGCTCGACGGACAGGTCGAGCTGGTGGAGTAGCGGCCGCCCTCCTCTTCCTTCCACGAGGGGCATCGCGTAGCGTAGGCGCCACGGCAGATCACGCGAGCCACCACACAGGAGCGACCATGTTTCACCCGGACGGCCCCACGCTCGTCGAGCTCACGAAGCAAGCGCTCGCGTCGACGACGAGCGGCTACGACATGCTCGCGCCGAAGTTCGAGCACACGCCGTTCCGCACGCCGGACGCGCTCCTCGAGCCGATGGTCGACGCGATCGGCGCCCCCGTCGACGCGGCGATGGACGTCTGCTGCGGGACGGGCGCGGCGATGAGCCACCTGAAGCCGCTGTGCCGCGAGCGCGTGGTCGGGATCGACGTGTCGGGCGGGATGCTCGACCAGGCGCGCGTGAACCTCGAGGCCGCGCCGGGCGAGGCGCGCGTGGAGCTCTACGTGCAGGACACGTTGGAGATGGCGTTCGACGAGGAGTTCGACGTGATCACGTGCTGCGGCGCGTTCGGACACATCCTCGAGCCCCAACAGGACAGGTTCATAGGCCGCGTCCGCGCGGCGCTCAAGCCGGGTGGGAGGTTCGTGTTCGTGACGGCGCCGATGCCATCGGTGGCCGATCCCGCGTGGTGGGCCGCGCGCAGCTTCAACGCCGTGATGCACGTGCGCAACGCGTTGAAGAGCCCACCGTTCATCATGTTCTACCTGACGTTCCCGCTGGAGCGTGCGTCGGAGCTGCTCTGGAGCCACGGGTTCGACGTCGCCGTGAGCTCGCCTTACGGGGACACGGAGTTCCCGCGGGCGAGGCTCGTGGTCGCAACAAAACGATGAATGACTACGACCCGGAAGAGGTCCTGGGCCCAGATCAACCCACAGAGAGCAAGCACCCCTTGGTCCTGACGAGCAGGCGCTCGTGGAAGAGGCGCCGCCTCGCACTCAACTTTCTCCTTATTCTGTGCGGGCTCGGGCTCACGTACGTCGCCACGACGTTTCACCTGGACCTGTTGGCAATAGCGGCCACCATAGTGACCCTCTATGGGGTTGTGCAGACGGCGCTGGTGGGGTTTGAGTTGCTGATTACGACTGGAACCCACCAACTCGAAATGAGGGAGGCACACCGTACGTTCGGCCGACATGATCAGTGGACCAACACGCAGCGAAAAGAGATTCAAAAGCAGGAAGCTGAAGCGCTCGCGTTGCGCAACCATGAGCAACGAGAGCGATGGCTCGATGTATGGCGCACCTCGAAACGTCGCCTCTTGCAAGTGGTCGTCGTGGGCGCCATCACGTTCGCCAGTTTAGGCGCTGCATTCCATCTTGCGTTCGAAAACATGATGAGCGTTGCCATCTCCTTCATGTTGGTCAGCATGGTGGCGTTTTTCGTGACCCTGTTCGCGTCATGGCGCCTGCTTCAGTCCATGCATGCCGCGGGCGGCGAGCTCGCCGAGCGGCGCCAGCTCACCCGCGAGAAGGCCGTCCTGGTCCAGCACTTCCAAGGCGAGCACCTCACTGGCGGATTGTCCGTGTCCGCGGGCGAGGACGAGGGGTTGCGCGGCGGCCTGACACAGGACGTGTCTCAAGGCGGGCTGTCACAGGTCGACTGAGCGTCAGGGAGGACGGCACTCATCCTCTCGGAGCGCGCGAGCCGATGGCAGACCGGAGGGGTTTTGCGGGGGAGGGAGACGCAGTCGACCTTCCCCGCAAAACCCCTCCGGTGAAGCCATCGCGCGAGCCGTCCGCCGCGAGCGCGAGCGAGCGAGCCAGGACTACTAAACAAGCTGATGAGGTTTGAATCTACGCGCCAGTTCACTGCGAAGCCGCCTCTGATAGAACCACCAGCCAACCATGCTGGCCTCCCATACGCTCCGCCACGAGCGAGCCGCGAGCCTCATACGCTTGGGCGCGAGCGCGAGCGAGCCAGGACAAGAAAGACAAGCTGATGAGGTCTGAACCTGCGCGCCAGTCCACCGCTGGCCGCCGCTGACAGGACCACCGGCTCCCCTTGCTGGCCTCCCATGACCCCTCTGAAAGCTCCGCCGCGAGCCTATACGCGTCGGCGCGAGCGCGAGAGAGCAAGGGCAAGAACCAAGCATGAGCTGTTTGGCCTGCCCTCCATCAGTTCGCCGCGAAGCCGCGTCTCCTACACCCATCGACCAACCATGCTGGCCTCCGAGCAGCTCCTCTCAGAGGAGCTTGTCGAGGCCGGAGAGGTCGCGGGTCATGTTCTTGTGGTGTGCCTCGATGGTGCCGCCGCCGATCTCGAGGAGCTTGGCGTCTCGCCAGAGGCGCTCGACCTGGTACTCGCCGACGTAGCCGTAGCCGCCCAGGACCTGGATGGCGCGGTCTGCGACGTTCTTGCCCATGGTGGAGCAGTAGAGCTTGACGCCGTCGGAGTCGAGGCGGTTGCCGAACGCGTCGAGCGAGAGCTGCGAGGCGACCTGGTAGGTGTAGGCGCGCCCGGCCATGTACTCGGCGTAGGACTCGGCGATGTGGCGCTGGATCTGACCGAAGCGGTTGAGCGGCTGCCCGAAGGCGGCGCGATCGCGGGCGTAGTCGTTCATGATCTCGATGGAGCGGCGCGCGATGCCCAGGCTCATCGCGGCGAGCGTGACGCGCTCGATGGCGAGGTTGCGCATCATCGACTTCACGGCGCCGCCAGGGGCGCTCACGAGGTTCTCCTTGGGGACGCGGACGCCGTCGAAGACGAGCTCGGCGGTCGTGGAGGCGCGCATGCCGAGCTTGTTGTGGATCTTCTGGCCGAGCGAGAACCCGGGGGTGCCCTTCTCGACGAGGAAGAGGGAGAGCGCGCGGCTGGAGCGCTCCTCCTGCTTGGCGTAGACGAGGAAGACGTCGCCGAGCTCGGAGTCGGAGATCGCGCCGTTGGTGATCCACATCTTCTGCCCGTCGAGGACGAAGTGGTCGCCGTCTTCGCGCGCGACGGTGCCCATGGCGAGGACGTCGGTGCCCGCGTTCGGCTCGCTCATGCACATGCCGCCGATGAGGGTGCCGTCGCAGGCACCGGGGAGGATCCGCTGGCGCTGGTCGTCGTTGCCGTTCACCGCGAGGTTGTTCACGAAGAGCATCGAGTGGGCGAGGTAGGCGAGGCAGAAGCCGGGGTCGGCCGCGGCGAGCTCCTCGTGGACGATGACCGCTGCGGTGGCGTCCATGCCGGAGCCGCCGAACTCGAGCGGCACGGTGACGCCGAGAAGGCCGAGCTCGGAGCCGAGGCGGCGGAAGAGATCGACGTTGAAGCGCTCTGCGCGATCATGCTCTTCGGCCTGGGGAGCGACCTCGCGCTCGGCGAAGGATCGCACCATCTCACGCAGCTGCTTGTGCTCTTCGGTCGGGTTGAAAAAGTCGGCCATAGAACGCCTCATTGTCGCGATTAAGGGGGGTGGGTCAGTCCGCCAGGCCTGGTTTTGACCGAACGGACAAGAACAGCGGAAGTGTAGCACCTCCACACCATGTCGGCATCCAGTGAGATGCGCCCATGGCGGCGTCGAGTTCGCGCCTGGCGGGTCAACTCGACCCGACGGTCGAGGTGTGTAGCTTGAGCGGACCGCGCCAGTGACGTCGAACGAACAGGAGCCGACGATGAGCAAGAGGAGCCTCGAAGGGGAGCACGAAGAGCTGACACGTTGTGGGAGCCAGGACGCGACGTTGGAGGAGCCGCAGGTGCTCGACGCGGCGAAGAAGAGCCTGGGTGGAGGGCTCGAGATCCGGCGCGCGCTGCCGCTGGTCCGCCGCCGCATGATCGGCCCCTGGTGCTTCCTGGACCACTTCGGCCCGCTGGCGCTGGGAGAGGACGGCGGAATGGACGTCGCCCCCCACCCCCACATCGGGCTACAGACGGTCACGTGGTTGATCGACGGCGAGGTGATGCACAAGGACTCACTGGGTTCGAGGCAGATCATCAGGCCGGGTCAGCTCAACGTCATGACCTCGGGGCGAGGCATTTCGCACTCGGAGGAGACGCCCGACGAGCACTCGCCGTCGATGCATGGGGTGCAGTTCTGGGTCGCGCTCCCTGACGAGGAGCGCCAGCGACCGCCGGAGTTCGAGCACCACCCGGAGTTGCCGCGGGTGCGGCGCGGCGGCCTCGACATCACGGTCGTCACGGGCGAGGCGCTCGGGGAGCTGTCACCGGCGCAGATGTACTCACCGATGATGGGGCTGGACGTCCGGGCGCACACCGACGGCGCGCGCGCGATCCCGCTGAACCCGGCTTGGGAGCACGGGATCGTGGTGCTCGCCGGGGAGGTCGAGGCAGAAGGGGTCGCGCTGGGGCTCGGGCAGCTGTGCTACCTCTGTCTCTTATACACATCTCCGAGCCCACGAGACAGGCAGAAAT
>CAJXPN010000150.1 GCA_913058025.1 uncultured Myxococcales bacterium
CCCGTCGGGCGGTCCGATCGGCAGTGACGTCGCCTCTGGCGACAGCGACGCAGCCGAGCCGGTGGAGCATGTCGAGGAGCCACTGAGCCGTGAGGCCTCTCGCTCTCGAGTGGGTACGCTCCCGCTCGGCGCGATCGCTGGCCCTCCCGCTGTGGATACGTCCCGCGAGCTGCCGACCATCGATCCCGTGGCGACCTCTCAGGACACCGCCGTGATCGACTTCCCGGCGCACCTGAGCGGTGAGATGCCCGCGGTGTCGGGCGATGTCGAGCCCGAAGAGGACGTCGCCCAGGTCGACTCTGACCTGGAAGAGGCGTCCGCTCCCGAGCCCGAGCCCGTGGTGACGAAGAAGCCCAGGCCTGCGCTCAGGGAGCCCAGGGTCGAGTTCGAGATCACCGAGCCCAAGCGCTCACGCGCCCCGCTGATTCTGATCGCGGTGTTGTTGATCGCCGGCCTCATCGCAGGCGGCGTGTACCTGTCGACACGAGACGCGCAGCCCGGACCGGGCTCGGCGAACGGACCGGTCACCGAGCCGACGAAGGGAGAAGGGGAGGGCGGAGACGCGCCCAAGGGTGGCTCGGTCGACGAGGCCGTGGCTCAGGCGCGCGCGGCGGTCGGTGAGGCCGTGGTCGACCTCGGGAGCCCTTCGGCGCTCATGGGGTTGGCGCGAGGTCTCATGGAGTCCGGCGACTCGGACGGCGCGTCGAGCGCGCTCGGTGTGGTGTGGTCCAGAGACGACTCCGACCTCGAGCTCGGCGCGCTCTATGCGAACGCGCTCGTGAGCGCGCAACGCTTTGGCGAGGCGCGCGAGGTCGCGCGTGATCTCATGGCGCGTGACGCGTCGGTCGCGAAGCCTATCTTCCTGGACGCGATCAAGAAGGACCAGGAGCTCTCGGGCGCCGAGGCGCTCGAGATCGAGCCCGGCGAGATGGTCGACGCGATCGAGGTGCTCGACACGGACCGCGCGATCACGCTCAAGTTGAGCAAGGATGGCGCGCCGTCGTTCGCGTTCAAGGCCTCACAGGCAGGCTGGGAGGACGGCTGGAGGACGGACGTCGCGAGCTGGAGGCTGTGCGAGATCATCGGTTGCGGGTTCAAGGTGATGCGAAACCGCCCGGCCAAGATCGAGGAGAAGACGTTCAAGGCGATGGCCAAGGGCGCGCCCGCGTCGCTCGTTCGCGAGCTGCGATGGGTCACGGAGAAGGGCGAGGACGGGAAGCGCCGCCGGGTGCTCTACGGCGCGCTCGAGGACTGGCCGGCCGAGGGCGTCTACTACCCGGTGGTGCGCACGGAGGGTTGGCGTGACTGGACGGACGTCGCGTCCGATTTGAAGAGGCTCGACGCTCCGTTCGCTGAGAACCTGAATGGGTTCTCGACGCCCAGCCGGCCCGAGCTCAAGGGCGAGGCCAACGGCGTGACCGTGGGCGCGGTGGGTTCGGCGATGGCGGGTCTGATCACGTTCGACTTCCTGACGAACAACTGGGAGCGGTTCGTGGGGACGAAGACGCACGTGGGCCCTGGACTCCAGCTCATCGATGGAGAGGTCGTGGCGCTGGACCACGGGACGGCGTTCGCGTCGAGGGCTTCGACGCGCGTGGAGGACCGATTCGGCTGGATCAGCCGATTCAATGGGGGTACGGTCGCCGCGCTTCGGGCGGTGGAGCGGTCGACGCTCGAGTCGACGCTCTTCCCGAACGCGAGCGGAACCGAGCGCGCCAAGCTGCGTGTCTTCTGGGGCCAGCGCACCAAGCTGCTGCGCCGAGTGGACGGCCTGGTCAAGCGCTACGATGCCGCACGCGTGATGCCCTTCTGAGCGATGCGTCTCGCCGTCGAGTGTGACGCCAAGGACGCCTGGAGCGTTTCACAAGTCGCGGCGTCCGACGCCGCGGCGTCACACGAGCTGCGCGTACAGACATGACACACATTTATTATAGCTGCGACGAGACCCCCAGGGGTTGGAAGAGGTACCTCGACCTGTGCAACGGGTTCGAGGTCCGCGCCGACGTCGGGGAGCCCCCGAGCACCAAGACGCTCAACAGCTGGCGGGTCAGCACCCCCAAGGGGTTCAGCTTCGTGCTCCACGCCGGCGAGGCGCTCTCGGGCGCGCTCGAGGGCAAGGGCTGGGGCGAAGAGGGCCTGAGCGATGCGGCCGAGGCTGCGTGGGCCGCCGTCCTGACGCGGCGAACGGCGCTCGCGGCCAGGGCCGTGCTCGTGCGCACCTCGTTCGAGTTCACGCCGACGCCTGAGAACAGGCGACGACTCACCACGCTCGCGGAGCGCGCCATCAAGGACAAGGTGGTGCTCATCTGGGAGTCGAGCGGGTTGTGGGAGGCCACGACGACGTACGAGTGGGCCAAGGAGGCGGGCGTGACCTACGCCATCGATCCGTTCCTCGCCACGCAAGACGGGCTCGAGTTTGAGGGTAAGGGCCAGGATGTCTGCTTCACGTTGAGCGAGCGCGCCGGCATGAGGCGTACGTTCGACGAGTACGAGCTCGAGCAACTCATGGACTGGTGCGACGGCTTCCAGCGCGCCTTTATCCTACTTCGCGGTCGCCACAAGTTCGCCCACGCTCGCGAGATCAAGTACTTGCTCGAGCACTGAGCGGGCCGCCAACCTTCATGAAACCATGAAAGCCGAAACCATCTGTTCGATTCCACTTGACGTGGTTTGAGCTTATGACCGACGGTCACGTTGGTTGGTCCGACGTGGGGACGCCACGTCGGAGTTTTGATGAATTCATGACGTGATCCCTTTGGGGCCCCGTTGGAGGCTGGAGAGATATGGCGAAGAAGAAAGCCAAGGGTCCGATCGATTTCGGTGATGAGCGCGCGACCTTCGCGGCGCAGCTGGAGCAGGCGAAGCAAGAACTCACCGAGCTCGAGGCCAAGCTCAAGGACCATGGAGTCCAGACGAGCCAGGCCAGGGCGTCGCTTCAGCGACTTCGCGTGGTCGTCGGAGGCAAGCTCCCGACCAAAACCCGTGGCCGCGGCAAGGCCCGCGGCAAGATCAAGGCGCTCGAGGTCAACAGCGCGACCAACCGCCCCCCCAGAGGCTCTCGCCGCCAGCAGGTCGAGGACATCTGCGCGTCGCTCGGGCGAGGTGGGGAGTCGTTCCGCAGCGTCGCCGTGCTCAACGCGCTGCGTGACATCGAGGGCGACGTCACCAACGGCATGAAGAGCTACACCTACACCGTCCTCAACACGCTCGGAGAAGAGGGTGTGTTGAATAAAGTCGGTCGCGGTAAATGGACGTTGGCCTGAAAAGCTACGAGGAGAAGTGCAATGAATGAAGATGCGATGATGGCGGCAATCGACAGTGCCGAAGGCAAGCTTTCGACGCTCGACGAAAAGAATGACGAGATCGAGCACGCGATCGCGCTCAAGAAGGCGCAGATCCGTGAGCTCGAGGAAGTGCTCGAGCTGCTCGGCAACGTCGAGGATCAGGCGGCCGACTGAGTCGGCCCGAGAGACGCTGCGCGCCCAGGCGCGTCGAGGGCGAGCGAGGTCTCACGGAGACCCCGCTCGCCCTCTCGCTCTCTGGGGTTCTCGAGACTCTGCGAGGGGGGCGTCGGCCCGTTGCACAAAGGCGCCGGTGGGTATAGGGTTCGCGCCAGATGCGAGGCGCGTTTGGATGCCCCTATGGGGTCCTCCGGTGTCGACCCTCAAGAACCCGTTTTTTGGAAGCCTGACGTTATGCCCGACCTTCGCAAGGACCCGCTCACGGGGCGGTGGGTGATCATCGCTACGGAGCGCGCGAAGCGTCCTCGGGACTTTCATAACGACAGCGCTCGGCTCGAGAGCTCGTACTCGCCATTCAGTGCGGGCAACGAGGCGGCCACACCCCCTGAGATTCGACGGTACTCCGACGGCCGCGACCCCGACGGGGCGGACTGGACGGTACGCGTGATCCCCAACAAGTTCCCGGCGCTGCGCGTCGAGGGTGAGATGGGAGGCCACGCTGACGGCGTCTACGACGCGATGGACGGGGTGGGCGCCCACGAGGTGATCATCGAGACGCCTCGACAGGGCGAGCAGCTCGAGGAGCTGCCGGACTGGCACATGGAGCTCGTGCTCCATGCGTGGCGCGACCGGATCGTGGACCTGAAGAACGATAAGCGCCTCAAGTGCGCCGTCGTGTTCAAGAACCACGGCGCGGCCGCTGGCGCGAGCCTCGAGCACGCGCACAGCCAACTCATCGCGTTGCCACTCGTGACGACCGAGCTCGAGCTCGAATTCGCCCACTCGAGCGCGTACATGAACCTGCGAGGTCGCTCGGTCTTCACCGACATGATCGCGCAGGAACTCGACGCGCAGGAGCGCGTGGTGTACGAGGACGCGCACGTGGTCGCCATCACTCCGTACGCGTCACGACATCCCTTCGAGGTCTGGCTCATGCCTCGCGCGCCGTACGCGGCGTTCGAGGTCAGCGACCAGCCCACGATCGGTGCGACCGCACGCGCGCTAAAGGCCGTCCTTGGCAAGCTCGCGGCCGCGCTCGACCATCCGTCCTACAACATGATGCTCTACAGCGCGCCCTTTGGCGCCGAGCACGCGCCGCATTACCGTTGGCGGCTGCGCGTGCAACCCAAGCTCTACCGGCTCGCCGGATTCGAGCACGCCAGCGGCTTCACCATCAACCCGACACCTCCGGAGGTCGCCGCGCGCCACCTGCGCGAGATCGACTCCACCGGGCGTTGATTGCCCATACGACGAACAGGCAAGATAGACCATGGATCTGACAAAGCTCATCAAGACGCAGCGTGGCGGGACGCTCGAGGCGCCGCTCAACATCCTCTTCGCCTCGAGCGAGGTCGCGCCGTTCTCGAAGACCGGCGGGCTGGGTGACGTAGCTGGCGCGCTCCCCTCGGCGCTCGCGCAACGCGGGCACAACGTCCAGGTGATCACGCCGCTCTATCGGCACATCGACCCGGCCGAGCTGTCGCTGAGCCTGCGCTTGCGCACTCTCGACGTCCCGCGCAAGGCGCGCTCGCAGTCCAAGGTCGAGGTTCGGCTCTGGGAAGGGCGCATGGCCTCGGGCGTGCGCATCTTCTTCGTGGACGCGCCCCAGTTCTTCGACCGCGACGGCGTGTACGGCTACGACAGCGACCAGTTCGAGGACAACGCGGCGCGGTTCGCGTTCTTCTCGCGCGCGGTCGTCGAGTTCGCGCGCCACTCGAGCGTGCCCGTCGACGTCGTGCACTGCAACGACTGGCACACCGGCCTCGCGCCTATCTACGCCAAGCACTACTACGGCGACGACCTGGGTGACACGCGCTTCGTGTTCACCATCCACAACCTCGCCTACCAGGGCGTCTTCGACGCCAAGACCTTCGCGGCGACGGGCCTCCCCAAGGGTGACTACTTCAAGGAGGACGGGCTCCTCCATGACGGGTCGCTCAACTTCCTCAAGGGCGGCATCCTGTACTCGGACGCGGTGACAACGGTCAGCCAGACCTACGCCGACGAGATCCAGACGGAGGCCGGCGGCTGTGGCCTCCACGACGTCCTGGCCTCACGCGCTGGCGCGGTCTCCGGCATCCTCAACGGCGCCGACTATGGGGTCTGGTCGCCCGATGTCGACGACTCCATCGACGTCCGCTACGACGTCGACACGCTCAACGGCAAGCGCCAGAACAAGGCCGCGCTCCAGCACGGCTTCGGGCTCCCCGTTCGCCCGACGATGCCGCTGCTCGGCTTCGTGGGTCGCCTCACCGAGCAGAAGGGCCTCGACCTGCTCATCCCGGCGCTGCGCACCAAGCTCGACGCGATCACGAACGAGCGAGAGGGCTTCCAGGTCGTCTTCCTCGGTGAGGGCGAGCAGCGCTACGTCGACGCGCTCGAGAAGCTCCAGGCGGACTACCCCAAGCGCGTCGGCGTGCGGGTGGGTTACGAGGAGGGCCTCGCGCACAAGCTCCAGGCCGGCTCGGACATCCTGCTCGTGCCCAGCATCTTCGAGCCCTGCGGGCTCACCCAGATATACGCGCTGCGTTACGGCACGCTCCCGCTCGTGCACGCCACCGGCGGCCTCGCGGACACGGTCATCGAGGGGTCGGGCGGCGACGCCACCGGCTTCGTCTTCCAGGACTACGAGCAGGAGCAGCTCGAGGACGCGCTCGCGCGCGCCACCTCGACCTATCGTAAGTACCGCCAGTGGCGCCCGCTCATGGTCAACGCCATGCGCCAGGACTTCTCCTGGGGCGAGTCGGCTCGCGCCTACGAGGAGCTCTACAAGGCCTGAGCGTGAGCCGGGTCCGGGGGTCCATCGAGGAGAGGTCGCGGCGAGAGCCGCGGCCTCTTCGCGTTCACGCGCGCGCGTGATCCCGTGTGTCCAGGCCGAAGCTCGGTTTCGTATGGACGAAGACGCGGGCGTGGGCGGCTCGTGCTCCACCACAATGCGCCTTTGAAGCTGCGCGAGCGGCGTGCTAAATCACGACCCAGTCAGGCCCAAACCGATGAATGACGAGGTTGATGATGAATGAGAACGCGAAGAGGCTCGCCGAGCTCGAGGCCGCCGCAGAGCTCGGCGGCGGCGAGGCGCGGATCGCGCGTCAGCATGACGCTGGGAAGATGACCGCGCGCGAGCGCGTCGACCTGCTTCTCGACCCGGGGACGTTCGTGGAACTGGACAAGCTCGTGACGCACCGGTGCTCCGACTTCGGCATGCAGGATCAGAAGATCCCGGGCGACGGCGTGGTCACCGGCTACGGCAAGGTCGACGGGCGCAAGGTCTTCGTGTTCGCGCAGGACTTCACCGTCTTCGGCGGGTCGCTCTCCGGGGCGTACGCCGAGAAGATCTGCAAGGTCATGGACCTGGCGACCAAGACGGGCGCGCCGGTCATCGGCCTCAACGACTCGGGCGGAGCCCGCATCCAGGAGGGCGTGGAGAGCCTGGCGGGTTACGCCGACATCTTCTTCAGGAACGTGCGCGCGTCGGGCGTCGTGCCTCAGATCTCGGCGATCCTGGGGCCGTGCGCCGGCGGCGCCGTCTACAGCCCGGCGATCACGGACTTCGTCTACATGGTCCAGGAGTCGAGCTACATGTTCATCACCGGCCCGGAGGTGGTGAAGACCGTCACCCATCAGGAGGTCACCAAGCAGGAGCTCGGCGGCGCCCAGGTCCACGGTGAGACGAGCGGCGTGGCGCACTTCGAGTCGGCCAGCGAGGAGGAGTGTATCGCGCAGATCCGCGAGCTCCTCGGATTCATACCCTCGAACAACGCCGAGGACCCGCCCTTCGTGCCCACGTCGGATCCGAAGGGTCGCCGCGAGTCCTCGCTCGCCACGGTCGTCCCGGAGAACGCGTCGAAGCCCTACGACATCAAGGAGATCATCAACGCGGTGGTCGACGACGGGCACTTCTACGAAGTCCACGAGGGCTTCGCGCGCAACCTGGTGGTGGGCTTCGCCAGGCTCGGCGGCCACTCGGTCGGCGTGGTGGCGAACCAGCCCTCGCACCTCGCGGGTTGCCTCGACATCAACGCGTCGGTCAAGGGCGCGCGCTTCGTGCGCTTCTGCGACGCGTTCAACATCCCGCTCGTGACGCTGGTGGACGTGCCCGGGTTCCTCCCTGGTGTGGACCAAGAGTACGGCGGGATCATCAGGCACGGCGCGAAGCTGCTGTACGCGTTCGCCGAGGCGACGGTGCCCAAGATCACGCTCATCACGCGCAAGGCCTACGGCGGCGCGTACGACGTGATGGCCTCGAAGCACATCGGCGCCGACATCAACCTTGCGTACCCTACCGGCGAGATCGCGGTGATGGGTCCGGAGGGCGCGGTGAACATCATCTTCCGCAAGGAGCTGGCCGCGGCCTCGGACCCCGAGGCCAAGCGGGCCGAGCTCGTCGAGGACTACCGGCGCACGTTCGCCAACCCGTTCAAGGCCGCCGAGCTGGGCTACATCGACGCGGTCATCCAACCCGAGGACACGCGACCCAGGCTCATCGACGCGCTCGAGATGTTGAGCTCGAAGCGTGAGAGCCTGCCGCCCAAGAAGCACGGGAACATCCCTCTCTGAGGCGCTGAGGCCCCTTGGGCCCTGACACCTGTCTCTTATACACATCTGACGCTGCCGACGATCTACTCTGTGTAG
>CAJXPN010000151.1 GCA_913058025.1 uncultured Myxococcales bacterium
GAGGGGGAGCGCGCGTACGAGGTCACCAACTTCGCCTACGCCGTGCTCCACCGCCCCGAGCCGACCACGAGCGACGAGCTCGAGGCGCGCTGGGTGTCGGTCGAGGAGGCGCTGCGCACCCGACCCATGGCGTCCGGGACGCGGCGCGTGCTCGCGAGCGTGGTGCGCGAGTTGGGTGAGCGTCCTCGCTGAGGTCCTCGACCTCATCCGCGCGTCCAGCGCGCCTCGCTGGACACGGCTCTGCTCAGCTTGCACTCTGCACCCGGTTTCAACGCTGGCGCACAGGGAGAACGAACCATGCTGATGAGAGACAGAGTCGTCGCGCGCGTCCACGCGCTCCAGGACGAGATCACGGACACGATCGCGAGGATCGACGGCGGCGCGTTCCGGGAGGACGCCTGGGAGCGCCCCGGCGGCGGCGGCGGCCGCAGCCGGGTCCTTCAGGGGGGCGAGGTCTTCGAGAAGGCCGGCTGCGGCGTCTCGGTGGTGATGGGCGAGCTGAGCCCGGAGGCGGCGAAGAGCATGGGAGGGGGCCGCGACATCGAGGACCTGACGTTCTTCGCGGCGGGGGTCTCGCTGGTGTTCCATCCGCACAACCCGATGGCGCCCACGGTCCACGCGAACTACCGCTACTTCGAGCGCGGCGACGGCACGGCGCCAGGCTCCTGGTGGTTCGGCGGCGGCGCGGATCTGACGCCGAGCTACCTCTTCGAGGAGGACGCGGCGCACTTCCACGCCACGCACAAGGAGGCGTGCGATCGGTTCGACCCCGGCCACTACCCGCGCTTCAAGAAGTGGTGCGACGACTACTTCGACATCCCCCACCGCGGCGAGCGGCGCGGGGTGGGCGGGCTGTTCTTCGACAACCTGAACGAGGGCGACCCGGACGAGCTCTTCGGGTTCTGGGAGGCGTGCGGCGACGCGTTCCTTCCGGCGTACGTGCCGATCCTGGAGCGCCGCAAGGACGCGGAATTCACCGAGGCGCACAAGGACTGGCAGCAGGTCAGGCGAGGGCGCTACGTCGAGTTCAACCTGGTCTACGACCGGGGCACGAAGTTCGGGCTGCGCACGAACGGCCGGATCGAGAGCATCCTGATGTCTCTGCCGCTCACGGCCCGCTGGGAGTACGACCATCAGATCGAGGAGGGGAGCGAGGAGGCGCGGATGCTCGAGGTGCTCAGGGAGCCTCGGGGGTGGGTGTAGACGCGGACACCTCGTCGAGGACGGTCAGGTCCATGAACGAGATCGACGCGTCCCAGCTCGCCGTGGCCAGGAGCGCGCCATCCGGAGAGATCTGGACATTGGAGACGCGGCCGGAGTGAGGCCGCGCGCGGGCGATCTCGGTGAGCGTCCGCGCGTCCCAGACGATGACCACGCCGTCCCGGTGGCCGGTGACGAGGTGGTCGTGGCCCGGGCGCCAGTCGAGATCGAGGACGCGCGCGTCGACCTCGACGCGGCCGCGCTCCGAGCCGTCGGCGCGCAGCAGGACGAGCGTGTTCCTCTCACCCACCGCGATGGCGCCGTCCTCGGCGAGCGCGGCGGCGCTCGCCTCACCCTCCCAGCCCGTGGGCTCGATCCCTTCGCCGACGCGCCAGCGCCAGAGCCGTGTCGCGCCGCACAGGACCGCCGCGTCGGCGGCCTCGTCGGTGTCGGCGTCGTGTGTGATCTCCGGGGCGGGGTGCTGGACGAAGGTGCGCGTCTGAGGGTCCAGGACGTTGACGTGATCCGAATAGGGGAGCCCGAGGATGGTGCCGTCCGAGAGGGCTTCGAGCCGGCGCTGAGGTCCGGCCTCGACGGCGAAGGTGTCCGTGATGGAGCTGCTTCCGTCGTGGCGCGAGCGGACGGTGCCCTTGCGGTCCATGTTGGAGGTGAAGACGTCCCCCGAGACCCGATCGATGGTGACGTCCTTGGTCACGAGCGCCCCGACGGAGAGCGAGGTGGCCGCGGCGCCCGCCAGGGGCGAGATCGTGTGGAGCCTGCCGTCGCCGCTGGCGGCGTGGAGCGTGCGTGAGTCGCGCGTCCAGTCGACGGAGGTGAACCCCGAGTTGCGCGTGATCTTCCAGAGGGGCGGGCGCTCGGGGAGGCGCCAGCGCTCGAGGCGCTCGGGGGCGTTGGCCCCCTGCGCGCGGATGAGCGTGATGTCGCCGTCGGGGAGCGCGCGCGCCATGCGGGTGCCGTCGGCGAAGCTCACCAGCCAGGTGCCATGCTCCGCGTCGAGCACGCGCGTGATGTTCTGGCGGCCCTGCACGAGGATCCGAGACGTTCCGAGGATGCGCTCCATGTAGGCCGCCGGACCGCCCAGTGAGATCGAGGGAGAGGACCCGTCGTGTGGGAAGATCTGCCCACGCTCGGTCACCAGCCAGGCGCGGCCTTCGTGGTCGAAGGTGAAGTGCGTCGGCGGCGCGTATGGCGGCAGAGGTACGCGCTCGAACACGCCGCGCTGGCGCCAGAGGGTGCCGTCGTCGCAGAGCTGCCACCAGGCTCCGTCGTCGTGCCGGCGCGCGTCCTCGATGCGTTCGCAGGGGGTGGGGACGTCGGCGTGATCGAGCAGCGCGTGCCGGGAGGCGTCCAGCCGGTTCGGCGAGACGCGGTCGGCGAAGGCGCCGCGGCGCGCGTCGGTCTCGATGAGCGCGCCGGTGCGCAGGTCGATCGCGTCGAGGAGCTCGCCGCCGTTCAGGTGGTAGAGGCGCGCCGCGTCGGAGCGTAGGTGGATGGTGCTCAGCGTGTCGAAGGACCACGCGAGCGCGCCGTCGACGAAGCCGCGGATGCCGTGGGCGTCGTCGGGGCAGACGGCGACGTCCGGGTCGAGGGTCGTGAACCAGCCCCGGTTGCAGGGCGGTAGCTCGAGCGATGAGACGAGCGTGGCGCGCGCGAGCAACGCGGCGCGCATCTGCGCGCCGCGTTGGAGCGGCCCGTCGTGGAGCTCGAGGGCGCGCGCGACGCGATCGTGGGCGAGGTGGATGTGTCCGGTGGCCACGGCCTGGTCGAACTCGCGGACGTAGAGCTCCGAGAGGGTCTCGCGGGTGCGTGCGGACTCGGCCTGGGCGCGCGCGGTTGCTTCCTCGGCGAGGCGGGCCGAGTCACGCGCGCGCGCGGCCTGTCGCGAGGTCGAGACCGTGCCCCAAACGAGCGACGCCGTGAGCGCGGCCACGGCGAGCGCGGCGATCGCGATGCGACCTCTGTAGAGGCGCATGAAGCGGGCCGCGAGCTGCGAGGGCGTGGCGTCGTAGGCCTCGACGAGGCGGCCGCCGAACCACCTCCTGAGGTCTTCGCCCATCGCGCGCGCGTCGGAGTAGCGGTCGCCTGGGTCATGGGCGAGGGCGCACGTGACGATCGCGTCGAGCTCGGGGTCGATCGAGCGAGGTCGAGGTGTGGCCAGTGAGGGCGGTGCGCCGTGGATGAGGTAGTGGAGCAGCGCGCCGATGCTCCAGACGTCCGAGCGCGCGTCGACCGGGCTGCCTTCGCGCTGCTCCGGGGACATGAACCCCGGCGTGCCCGCCCCGGAGGCGAGGTGGCTGTCCTCGTCGAGGGCGACCGCGAGGCCCCAGTCGATCACGCGGGCGCTGTCGTCGGCGTCGATGAGGACATTGCGCGGCGTGAGGTCGCGGTGGATGACGCCGCGCCGGTGGGCGTGGGCGATGACGTCGCATACCTCGAGCACGTGGCGCAGCAGCGCGCGCGGCTCCTTGCCCTGCGCGCGCAACGATGCGACGCGTGACGACAGCGTCTCGCCGCGTACGAGCGCCATGACGAAGTGCGGGCGCTCGTCCTCGTGGTAGACGTCGTGGATGGCGACGGCGCCGGGGTGCTCCAGCCGCGCGGTGAGCATGGCCTCTCGCATCAGGCGCGCGGCCTCGGGGGAGTCTGGTGAGCCCAGCGGCTCCTTGATGGCGACGTGGCGCTGGAGGACCTCGTCCCAGCCGAACCAGACCCGGCCCATGCCGCCCTGGCCGAGCACGGATAGCGCGCGGTAGCGGCGAGCGTGAACGGGGAGGTCCTGGGCGCTCCCGGAGCCCCCCAACGGCGCGGAGCTGAGCGCGGCCGCGCTCAACTGGGCGAAGCCCTCGAGGTCCATGCTCAGGCTCGAGCGCCAGCCGAAGGGGTCGCGTTGATCTTCAGCCTTCATCGCGGCTCGTCGAGAACGTGTCCGAGTCGTGCAGGTTCAGGCGGATCATGCCGGCGCCGTCCAGCGCGAGCAGGTCCTCGCCGTCTGGGGCGAAGCGCTCGAGATGGGCGCGCAGCCGCGCGACGCCTGCGTCGAAGCGGCGCCTGAGCGCGCGGTCGAGCGAGGCGTCGTCTGGCCATACCCGTTCGGTCACGTCCCGCCAGCTCATTACGAGCCCGCCGTCTACGAGCGCGGCGCAGATCTTCCCCGGGATCCCGGAGACGAGCGAGGGCGCGTCGCCCTCGCGCTCGATGCGTACCGAACTCCCGAGCGAGGTCAGCGAGATGGGGGTACGGAGCGAAGGACGCGTGCGCGTGTGCGCGAGGTGCTCGAGAGCGATCGGCACGATCGCGACGACGCGCCCGTCGCCCAACGTGATCTCGTCGCCGATCTCGACGGGTCTGGCGTCCTGGCCGCGCACGCGGGCTCGCCACTGGTCGCCCACCGCCCAGAAGGTCACGTCCCCGTCCGGGTCGAAGCCCGGCTCGAGCCGGGGCGAGTGGCCCGAGCGGAGCGTCATGGTCCCGTGGAGCGCGACAGGGAGCCCGTCGAGCGAGACGCCTGGGAGCGTGAGCGGCAGCGAGACGAGCTCACAACGCAACGTCAACCCGTCCGCGAGCTCCACGCTCAGCCCGTCACGCAGCGTGACCTCGGCGCGAACCCTCCCGTCGACCCTGAAACGCCCGCGCAGCGCGAGCAGCTTGAGCGCTCGCCCGCGCAGGCTGACCATGGCGTGCGCCTCGCTCACGCGTGGATCGTCGACGCACAGCGTGGCCTGATCGGACCGTCCGATGAACTCGCCTGGGCCTAGCGTGCACTGCGCGCCCGGCGGGTCGAGCGTGAACGTCGCGAATGTGCGCATCGTGAAGGGTCCTTGGGTGTGAGGGCGGGTCAGAGGAGCGCGGCCACGTGTGGGCGAAATATAGGTGAAGCGCGCGCATGAAGAAAGCGGTCGCGGCGCGCTGTCCACGCGGCCTGGGATCTCGCCGAGGACAGGCCGCGGCCTACCTTGACAGTCCTGGGAGTAGAGTTTAGGGTCTCGCGCTCCTCTGACCGCGGTTTCACGCGTGCGGAGGAGCAAGAATCGAAACGTCCCATGGCGCTCGCGCCGTGCATCCGAGGAGTGGTCATGTCGACCGCATTGCTTCACATCAAACAGATCGCCATCGAGCGAGCCGAGGAGGTCGAGCTCAAGCTCGAGCCTGCCGAGATCGCGGCGATGATGGTAGATCTGGGAGACTACGAGCTGGACTCCCCGGAGGACTTCGAGGTGACGGTTCGGGCGCAACGCGTCGGTGACTTGACGGTGAGGTTGACGGGTGATGCGTGGGCGAAGCTCACGTATACCTGCGGAAGGTGCTTGGAAAGGCGCCACCTCGAGGTCGAGTCTCTGTTCGAGTACGTGCTCGTCCCCAAGCCCGTGTGGTCGGATCGGTTCGAGGGTACGGATGAAGTGGCGCTGAGTGAGGACGAACTCGACATGGACACTTACGAAGGCGATGAGATCGACGTGAGGCCGTTCATACGAGAGGCGCTCGCGCTCGAGCTGCCCGCTTTCTCTCCGTGTACGGTTCAGGACGAGGCCGAGTGCGACGAGGCGTATGCGCGCCTCGTGGGCGACGAGGTCGAGAAAGAGCTCGAAGAGGCGACGGTCGACCTGCGTTGGTCCAAGCTCGCCGAGCTCAAGAAGCAGATGAGCGAGGACTGAAACGTCAGCCCGCGTCGAAGATGAGATTCATGGAACCCTGGGTCGAGTGGCTATTTCAAGCCATGACCCTACATAGAGGAGAACAGAGATGGCGGTCCCCAAAAAGCGTAAGTCGAAGGCGAAAACGCGCACGCGTCGTGCGGCGAACAAGAACCTCAGCCAGCCGAAGTTCCAGCGCTGCCCGAACTGCTTCGCTCCCAAGCGCCCGCATCGCGCGTGCATGGAGTGCGGCCACTACGCCGGCGAGCAGATCGTCGAGGTCTGGGAGTACTGAGCGCGCGGGGGGGAGGCGTGACGCCTCACCCGATGCGATTCAATGATATGAAGGCGTCCAGCCCAAGGAGGCGCGATGTCGACGCAGGATGACGTGATCAGGTTGATCGCCGAGGTCCTCGAGCAGTCCCCCGACGAGATCTCGCCGGGGGACCATTTTATCGAGGATCTGGGCGCGTCGAGTTTCGACATCGTGACGCTCGTGATGCGAATCGAGCAGCACTACGCGCTGGGCGAGACGCCCGACGACGCGCTCCAGAAGATCGCGACGGTCGGGGACGTCGTGGGGCTGGTGCATTCGGTGCGTCAGGTAGGCGGTGAGGCGTCCGAGGCGAGCTCGTCTCAGGTGGTCGACATCGCGATCGCGTCGGACCACGCCGGGATCGAGCTCAAGGCTGGGCTCGTGGCGTGGTTCAGGCGCCGGGGGTTCACGTACGTGGACCTCGGGCCGGCGCAGGGCGCCTCTGTGGACTACCCGGAGTTCGCCTCGCTCGTGGCCACTCGCGTGGTCTCGGGGGACGCCGAGCGCGGCGTGCTCATCTGCGGGACGGGCATCGGGATGTCGATCGCGGCGAACAAGGTCCGCGGCGTGCGCGCTGCGCTCGTGAGCGAGCCGGTCTCGGCCGAACTCGCGCGCCAGCACAACGACGCGAACGTGCTGTGCCTGGGCGCCAGAGTGATCGGCGACATGATGGCCGAGCGGTGCGTCGAGCGCTTCATGACGACGAGGTTCGAGGCAGGTGACGACGGTCGCCACCGACGCCGCGTCCAGCGGATCCAGGCGCTCGAGAGCTGAAGCCTGGCGGCCTCACGTCGAGCTCGAAGAGAGCGCGCCCTCCTGGGCGCGCTCGCTGTCCTTAAACCCATGGTGCCCACGACATGAAGTGTCCGTTCTGCGGTTACGCCGAGGACAAGGTGGTCGACTCCCGCGCGACCAGGGGCGGCGAGGCGATCCGTCGTAGGCGAGAGTGCCTCGAATGCGCACGGCGCTACACGACCTACGAGCGCATCGAGGAGTTCTACCCGCGGATCATCAAGCGAGATGGCGCGCGCGAGGACTACGACCGCGCCAAGATCGACTACGGGATCAAGCTGGCGTGCAGCAAGCGGCCGATCTCGACGGAGCAGCTCGACGAGGTGGTGTGCAGGGTGGAGAACAGGCTCATCGAGTCCGGCCTGCGTGAGGTCGGCTCGGAGCAGATCGGCGCCTGGATCAGCGACGAACTCCGAGAACTCGACCCGGTCGCTTACGTCCGGTTCGCCAGCGTATACAGGGGGTTCGACGACATCGGTGCGTTCGTCGCCGAGCTCCGAGAGCTCGATCTGGAGGGGAAGCCGTGAGCGAATCAGACGAGAAGTTCATGAGGCGCGCGATCGAGATCGCGAGCCTGGGCAGGGGCAGGACGCACCCCAACCCCTCGGTCGGGTGTGTGCTCGTGCGCGAGGGCGTGGTCGTGGCGACGGGTTACACCTCGCCGCCGGGCGGGCCCCACGCCGAGATCGTCGCGCTGAGCGAGCTGGCCAGCGCCGGCGTCCTCGCCTCGGAGTGCGTCGCGTACGTGACGCTCGAGCCGTGTTGCATTCACGGGAGGACGCCTCCTTGCACGAAGGCGCTCGTGCGCGCGGGCGTCCGCGAAGTGGTCGTGGGGACGCTGGACCCGAACGCGCTCGTGGACGGCGGCGGCGTGGCCGAGCTCCGTGCCGCTGGCGTGACGGTGCGCGTGGGCGTGCTCGCGCGGGAGTGTTCGGAACTCGTCGAGGGCTTCGCCAAGCACATGCGCCAGCGCACGCCCTGGGTGCGCGCGAAGTGGGCGATGTCGCTCGACGGGAAGATCGCGGCTGCGACGGGCGACTCGATATGGATCAGCGGTGAGGCCTCACGCGCCAGAGTGCACGAGCTGTCTCTTATACACATCTCCGAGCCC
>CAJXPN010000152.1 GCA_913058025.1 uncultured Myxococcales bacterium
ATTTCTGCCTGTCTCGTGGGCTCGGAGATGTGTATAAGAGACAGGGGCGTGGTCGAGGCTGCCGCGATCACCCCCGGGGTAGGAACACGCGGTCACCGCATCGCGCGCGTCTCGCCACATGCGCGCTCCTCGCCGTCGTCCGGGTGCAAGCCCCCTCGAGCACCCGCATGAGCCCCTCCCCGCTCGCCCAATCCCTCCACGCCTGCGACATCACGCTATGCTGGGAGCGCGCGTGAGGCACCCAGGCCCACTCGAGGGACGCCGCGCGCACCAGCGACGCGTGGAGTCCACGCGACCTTCGATGAGGTCTGCCGAGTCCGGTCCGCTCATATGTCTGCTCCATTGGAGAAACCGTCCACACATCGCACGCGGTGACGGAGGTCGATCTTCTCGGGCGCCGAACGCATCGGTCGAGTCACGACTCCAGGTCGATCTCGGCGCAGATCGGCGAAAAATTCGCCGCGTACCGATCGGAAGTGATCACCTTTGATCGATCGTCCCGGGTGGTTTTGGGGCAAAAACGACCTGTCTGGCAGGCACTTCGTCAGTGGGAGAACTTTTTTCGAACTTTTTTTCAGCCAAAAGATCTCCCTCTCGTTGTGTTGAGTGGAGGAAAAGATCTCCCTCTCGTTGTGTTGAGCGGAGGAAAACTTCTCCCTCTCGTTGTGTCGAGCGGAGGAAAACTTCTCCCCCTCGTTGTGTTGAGCCGTGGAAAAGATCTCCCTCTCGTTGTGTCGAGCGGAGGAAAAGATCTCCCTCTAGTTGTGTTGAGCGGAGGAAAGATCTCCCCTTCGTTGTGTCGAGCCGTGGAAAAGATCTCCCCTTCGTTGTGTTGAGTCGTGGAAAACTTCTCCCTTTCGTTGTGTTGAGCGGAGGAAAGATCTCCCTCTCGTTGTGTTGAGCGGAGGAAAGATCTCCCTCTCGTTGTGTTGGGCGGAGGAAAGATCTCCCTCTCGTTGTGTTGAGCGGAGGAGGATTTCGACCCAAAAAGGTCACCCAACACATTGATAAACAACGACTAAATCGACGCTTTCGCGCGCGCGAAGATCGAGATCTGTTAGAGAATACTCGTTAGAGGATTATCTCACAGAGCAGGGCGCACGCCCGGGGGCGCGCCCTGCATGCAGGGGGGAAGGAGTGAGAGGAGAGGGACGAAGAAACGAACCCGCCACGTGGCGCCGTGTCCCATCGAAATCGGGGCATGTTCGAGGCTCGAGGTGGACTTGCGTGATCGTCGCTGCCGGTATCCAATGTGTCTCATCGATGCATGTCGACGGCACATATGGGTCTACCCAGGAAGGGAGGACCTCGCCCGCATCGTATGATTCAAGGAGGAGACGATGCCCAGCCCATCGATGACGAGCCTGCGGCGTGAGTTCAAGAAGCTGAGCCGGGAGGGCGTCGACGAGATCGTGGAGCGCTACCTGGCGACCCGACCGGGTCCCGAGGTCGACGAGCGCGCCGAGATCGGCAGCCAGCGTTGGCACGAGCAGATGGCGTGGTCGCTGTTGACCCGCCACCTCGAGGACACCGTCCGCGTCCACGACCACGTCGAGTTCAGGCAGTGGGTCCTCAAGCTCCTCCTGCGCACCAAGCTCAAGGCCAGCGAGAAGCGAGACCGGGCCATCGGCCTGGTCTACGACGAGTACACGCTGGCGATCGGCTCGGCCGACGTCCTCGACGTCCTGCTCGACCGCGCGCCCCAGGGCGCGCGGCTCTCCGAGTTCGTCTCCAACGCGGTGACCCGAGCGCGCGAGCACGTCGGCCTGCTCGCCCAGGAGCTCTCCGACGACCCCGCCTTCCACCAGCTCGTCATCAACGACTGCCTCGACTCCGACCACCTCGTGGGTTGGATGCTGCGCGTCGCCTACATGTTGACCGAGCGCAGCCGGCGCCCGACCGCCGAGGACTTCGACGAGCCCTTCGTCGACCACGACTGGCTGCTCAAGCAGTCCGTGCGCCTGAAGGCGCGCTGGAAGCAGGAGAACGTGACCCACGTCATGATCGCGCTGCCCCACGGCCCCCTCTCCACGCTCACGCGCGAGTCGTCGAACCTGGGGGCGATGGTGCGCCACGGGGAGGCCGGCTGGAAGCGCGCCGCGGCCAAGGTCCACGACGAGTTCGTCCTGGTCGCCGACCAGCGGCTCGTGAACAAGAAGAACACGCTCGACGACACGTTCATCTCGGTGCCGCTGGGGGGCCAGGCGGGCTCGCACGGTGAGGAGGTCGTCGGCGCGCTCACGCGCGCGCTCATGGACATGTGCGCCGAGAGCATCGCCGAGTTCGAGCCCACCGACCCGCGAGGAGGCAACCAGCTCGAGCTGGCGATCGAGCAGAGCAGCATGCTCGCCGGCCTCGTCGAGTCCATCCCGCGCGTGGTCGCCGGCATCTTCCACGTCGCCCGCAGCGACCAGTGGCTCACGTTCATCAACAACGGCGAGTTCGTCGACTCCGACTCCGCGCTCCGCCTGACCGAGACCGTGGGGATGGACCGGCTCTCGACGCGCTCGAAGAACAGGGTCGCGGCCGTGCGCTCGATGCTCGAGAAGGTCCGCCTCAGGCGCACCGTGCGCTCCGAGGACGGCAAGACGACGAGCGTGTGGGAGGGGCCCATCATCCAGCGCCTCGACGACCGCATCGACACCCAGACCGAGCTCCCCGGCGGCCTCGGCGGCGTCACCCGCACCACGCTCCACGTCTGGCGCGTGGCCCCCGAGCTCTGGCGGATGCAGGACGCCGGCGGCGCGTCCGCCTCCTTCATGCTGCTCGACGAGCGCGCGTTCTCGCTCTCTGTGCGCTCGAGCGAGCCCTTCAACCTCTACTGGACCGTCATCCAGCGCGCCTACAACGCCCACAAGGCCGACGAGCTCGACAAGTTCGACGCCGACGGCTGCTTCGCCCCCACGCTCTCCGTGCTCTACACCTGGAGCGGCATGGACAAGCCCAGCGACCGCAAGAACATGGCGCGCGCCAGGGCCCGGATGCTCGCCCACCTCGAGCTCCTCGAGGAGCAGGACCTCATCGTCTCCTTCGACCGCGAGGTCTTCGACGACGCGCGCCGGGTGTCCCTGACCTCGAACACCCGCGTGCGCATCGAGCTCCCCCGCGCCCTCCTCTGCTACCTCTCCCCCAAGGCGTTCCGCTCCGGCAAGAACCCCTTCGGCCGGGTCGTCTCGGTCGCCAGCTGACCTGTCTGTCACGTCCCTTGGGCAGGTGACCGACCTGTCGTCACGAGGCACTCACGACCATCATGGATCGTGGATGCCTCGTGCTGATCGATGAGCATCGACTCCAGCGACGTCACGAAGCGGCCCTCGCGCGCACCCGCGCGCCCTCGAGGATGCGTCAGGCTCGTCAGGAGCTCGGGCTCACTCGTCCTCGGGGGCCCACTCGAATACGTCGCAGCTGTCATGCTCGAACACAGCGCGGCCGTCCATGGGCGAGTCGGCTGCGCAGCACACGCCGTAGTCTTCACCAAAGCTCGTGATCAGCGGTGTGTAGTGGAAGCAGAAGTAGCATTGCTTTTCCACCCAATCATCGGGTTTGGGTCGCAGGTTCAGGTCCCTGTGGGTTCGCGTGATCCAACGCGCGTGAACTTCACGTTGGATGCGTCGGTCGTCGCTCGCACGTCTCATCATCGGGTGCTCCCTGACGTGGGTTGAGGCGCGTCCAGAAACCCGCGCGTCTCGCGCGTGTATTCCTGCCGCGTTCACCCGAACGTGAGCCAGCAGCGTCGCGAACCCCCGTCGCCTCCATAGATTGCCTCTCCGAACCCTTCGAACGTCGAACGTCGAACGAATTCATCAGAATGTACCAGCAGGGGATCCTGGCGTGCGCGCTCGGGCGGGGTGGAGGGACGCGCGGCTTCGAGTACGTAGCCCGAACACCTGGCGGGTTCGGAGGCGGAGCTGGGGACGCTCTCTGAGGACGATGAGCCGCACAGGAGGACGACCTGGGGGGATGTGGACACACGACGAACGCGAACGAATCACACCACGTATGACATGTATGATATATCACATACATCACATTCTGAGTGACGTGTATGAGCGGGTCGGATAGATATGAGGAGGTCACATTGGATGTGACACCTCACACAACCCATGAGCAGGAGGTCGAGCATGGACGCTCGTATCGTCGCGATTTACAACCTGAAGGGAGGGACCGCGAAGTCGGTCACGGCGGCCAACATGGCCGCGGCGCTGGCGCTGTCGGGCTCGAAGGTGCTCGTCGTGGACCTGGACCCACAGGGGTCGGCGTCGAAGAACCTGGGCGTGCGCTCCGACGGGAAGGCCTTGCGAGACCTCCTCGTCGCGCCGGACTCCCACGACGCGAAGGGCGTCATCGAGTCCACGAGCGTCGAGGGCGTCTCGCTGATGGCCGGGGGGACCTGGCTGTCGGGGGTCGAGACGACGACGAGCGGAGTGCCCGCGCGCGAGTTCATCCTGAGCCAGGTGCTCGAGGGGGTCCGGGAGGGAGGCGAGTTCGAGTATGTCTTCGTGGACTGCCCGCCCTCCCCTGGCCTGCTCAACATCCTCGCGCTGTTCGCCGCCGACTCCTACCTCGTCCCGGTCCAGACCAAGGGCGAGGCCGTCGACGGGTTCGTCTCCGCGCTCGCCTACCTCGACTCGGTCAACTCCGCGCGCAAGCGCATGAGGAGGCCGCCGCTCCAGGAGGACGGCATCCTCATGTGCCTCTATGACGCCCGGACGACGCTCTCACGCCACACCGTCAACGCCATGCGCAAGAAGTTCGGCGACAGGATCTACAAGAGCGTGATCCACCGAAACATCGACGTCTCGCAGGGGTACCTGGACGGGCACCCCGTGGTCGCATCCAAGCCGAAGTCCAAGGGCGCGCTCAACTACAGGCAGGCCACCAAGGAGTTCGTGGGCCGGCTCGAGCTTAAGAAGGAGGCGAGCTGATGAGCCAGAACCCCTTCGACACGATGTTCGCGGGCCTGTCCGAGGAGGCCCAGCGCTCCGACGAGCCCTCCGCCAAGAAGGCCGCGCCCAAGCCCAGGCCCAAGAAGAAGACCCACTACTCGGTCTACGCGGCGCGCGAGCCCTTCGAGCGCGTGAAGATCTGGGCACGTCACCTCGGCGTGAGCCAGCACGAGATCATCGAGCGCGCCTGGAACAAGTACTGCGACGAGCTCGCCGAGCTCCACAACGACGGCGAAGACCCCAGGCCCATGATCGACGACGCCCCCGGCTCGAAGCTCCCCTGAGTCAGGGCCTCCTCCCACACCGTCTCACCCCTGCTGCGATGAGCCATGAGAGGTCACACCTCGAGTGACCTCTCATATGGCCCATGAGATCGCACACCGCGTGTGACGTTTCACACACCATATGACCCCTCACATCTCATGTGACCCCTCACAGGTCGTATGGGATGTCATATTTTGTATGATGTCTCATACATTGATCTCATGTGATCCCTCACAGGTCGTATGGAATGTCATACAGTGTATGACGTCTCATACATTGTATGACCCGTTGTTTTTCAAGCACTTGACCCCATCCACTCGATCCCCCATCGACTCCTTTCGATGCGCGTGACGCCCACAGCTTGGCTCGAGCACTCGCTCACAGAGGAGCCCCCGCCAGGGTAGGGCGACACCGACGAGTTCTCCGAGCAGCCGCTCGAGGCATCTTCGATCCACGAGGCGATCCCGTACGCCCTGTCGGCGAGCACGCGTAGAAGAGTACGGCCGGCACGACCTCGATTCGACCCCTATACCTCACCACACCGCGTGTGATGGCTCATGTACCTGTGGGCCGTCGCACATGGTGTGATGGCATCACAGCACATGTGACAGCCCATACTGCATGTGATTCATCATACAATGTATGAGAACTCATATACGTCATGGGTAGTCATATGCCATGTGACCTGTCTTACGTGGTGTTACAGCAGTGATTTCAAGGGCCAACGCGAGTCCGGGCCACCGGCGGCCCCACCAAGGCTCGAGGCTCGCCGCAGGCGGGAGTTTGGACTCGAAGCCGGCGCTGGCGAGTGGGATGCCCGAGAGGACTCGGGCACGACGCGGCGTGAGCTCGTCGCGACGCTCGAGCGCGCCCGCGACGAGGTTGGATGCCACACCTGGTGTCATGATCCTGGCCCGGCCCGCGAGAGTCATCGAAGCCGCCGTTGATGACGCGGAAGGGGTGGTTCCTGGAATCGTCCATATGGGTCGGTCTCGCGTCGCGTCATGAGGGAGGAGCCTCGAGGAGGGCAGGGCGCGGTCATGGTGTATGGGGAGAGTCCAGATGTCTGGACGTTCGAGCGCCCGACAGAGCGCGTCACCTGGTCATCGTCCCGAGTCACACGTACGCGTCCGACCACCCCGAGGGGCTCCCTGGACATGTCACTTCCGGGTTGTCCATCGTAGTCGCCGGCGACACGTCTCAATGACAGATCGCCAGCATGAGGTCCGTCGCGTCGATCATGCGGTCGAGGACGGCGTCTGCGTCTCGAGGTGAGAGTCGACCCAGGGAACCCTCCACGAGGGTATGGAGGCCCACGAGGGCGTACACGAGCTCCTTGGGCAGAGAGTCCTGCGCGCGAAACGACTCGGCGACCTCTCGTAGACACGCGCACATGGCGCCGTAGAGGTCCTCATCGAACGACGCGACCCTCCGCAGCGCGTCGATGAACGCATGGATCGTCGCGAAGAGCCTCCCCACGTCGTCGTCACTCCCGAGGTTTTCGGAGCGCTCGAGCAGGCCTCCCAGGAGGATCTGCTCCGATGGTCCGAGGCGCGTGACACGGTCACCGCGCGAACAGATCGCGAGCATCAGCGCCATGAGGTCCTTCGTCCTCTCACGCGCGACGCTCGCGTCCCGCGCCGACGGCCGCCCACAGGACGAGTAGAGCAAGGGAGGATACTCCACCAACCAGCAGGCGAGCTTCCTGGGGAGCCCGTCGTGTGCCCGAAAGAGCCCTGCGATATCGATCACACATGAGCACAGGGCGGCGTAATGGTCCTCGTCGAAGGGGAGCCCGAGGCGCAGACCCTGGATGAAGACGGAGGCCGCGTCGTCGAACCTCTCCATCGACTCGTCGTAGCTCAAGGGTACCCTCACGCGTGTTCAGTCGAGCGCGAGATCGGCCTCGAGTGACAAACCTCGAGTTCTGGTTTTCCCTCTGATGAAGACGAGCGCGAGGATGACGAGGACGGTCTCTATGGGAGACCTGTGGGGGAGGCGCCCGCCTCGGCTTCTGCCTCGCGTGTGCTGGCCACCATCGCCAGGTCGACCGTGATGGCGGTGAGCGTCAGGATCGACATCGCCGCCGTCCCCGCAAGGGTCAAGAGCAACAGAGGCCCGGTGATTATCACGACGCTCCCGGAGCTCATGTCCACGAGCTCGTAAACGGCCGGAATGCTCGAGGCGAGGACGACGGGCGTCATCAACGCGTTGCACCATACTCGGCCCTGACCCGTCCGCCGGAGCAACCGCGCGTTCGTGCCTCGACGCGCTAGAGATTGCTTCCCATAGACTACCCCCTCGACCGCGACGAGAACCATGAGCGCGACCGTGATGGCGGTGACGCCCACACCGTGGCCCATGCCATAGCCCCTGCGTAGGTGGCCGTCCTCGATCAGGTAGCCCACGAGCCAGATCAGCGACAGCGGCCCGATCGACGTGAGCGTGAGGATGTACATGAGCCGACACAAAACAATGACGGTGATTCCATGTCCTCGCGGTGTGCTTGCCATGAGCCTGCCCTTGGAGCTTGAGTTGGTCAGGAAGTCTATCATGTCATGTGAGGTGGTGCTCGAAAGGGGATCAGCCCGCAGACCTACTGCAAGTGGAAGAAGACCTACGGCGCCATCGAGGGGCCGTCGAGGTCCGCTCGGTGGCGGTGTGGGCCTCGACGGCGTGGCCGCGACGCGTGGTGTCGCGTCGACCCCTGGCGACCCCTGGGCGATGTCGCCGGCGCGCCGATGAGACGTCGGCGCCACGGTTTCGTGTGACACACCACCACATCTGGCAGCCAGGAATCGACCCCACGCCCACCCATCACTGGCTCGAGGGTGAGGCGCAGGTGCCCCTCACCC
>CAJXPN010000153.1 GCA_913058025.1 uncultured Myxococcales bacterium
CGGCCTCAAGGGCCGTCGCTCGCCCGTGCGCATTTCGAGCCCATGTATTTGAGTGGTGGCGACGTATGGCGAAGAAGAAGAAAGAGGAAGAAGGCGTCATCACGCGCAACCGTAAGGCGTTGCACAACTACTTCGTCGACGAGCGCTTCGAGACGGGGATGGTCCTGTTGGGCACGGAGGTGAAGAGCCTGCGTGAGCACAAGGTCCAACTCACGGACGCGTACGCGCGCTTCGAGCGCGGGGAGCTCTGGCTGCTCAGCGCGCACATCAACCCGTACTCGCACGGCACGCACACGAACCACGCGCCCGAGCGCCCCCGCAAGCTGCTCA
This sequence comes from uncultured Myxococcales bacterium, assembly GCA_913058025.1. GTDB lineage: Bacteria > Myxococcota_A > Bradymonadia > Bradymonadales > Bradymonadaceae > CAJXPN01. Next base: position 331 of record CAJXPN010000153.1, read on the forward strand.
TGCACAAGCGGGAGCTGCGGCGCCTGGAGCACAAGGCCGCGCAGCCGGGCGTGACGTTGGTCCCGCTCAAGCTCTACTTCAAGGGCTCGCACGTGAAGTGCGAGATCGGGCTGTGCCGAGGCAAGAAGCAGTTCGACAAGAGGGCCACGATCGCCAAGCGAGAGGCCGCCCGCGACATCGCGCGAGCCCACGCCCACGTGCACAAGCAGCGTGGCAGCTGGGGCGACTGAGCGCGGTGGAATGAATTCGGAGCGTGAGGGGGTTGCGTGATGTGTGCTTGCCGTGCGTGCCTCGTGTGCGATAACTTGCCCGCCCCTCGATGGTGCATACCATTGAGGGTGACGCGAACGTCTCGGAGGCGGCCTGTTCATAAGGTCGAGGAAGAGGTGGGAGCGTCGAACGCCCGGCGAGGGGTTAGGCACCCTCGCAAAAACTGGCGTCCCCCAAGGGGGCGATCTGGGTTCGACATGGATTCCGAAGCCGATGGTGCCGTGCCGAGGTGCTCGAACAGCCTCGTTAAAGAATCTCGGGAAACCAACAATTGCCAACGACAACGTTGAGCTTGCACTGGCTGCGTGAAAACGCTCTAGGGCAACAATGATCTCTTAGTAGATCACGTCGACCGGGAGGCCTCGCCTGTGGGTCCCCGGCGGCGTAAAAACAGCAGGCTTGGGCAGCGAGAGATCCCTCTTCGCGAGTTGCCGACATAAACGAAGGGGCCTCCGCGTACGTGGCGTGTTCATGGGCAGCGGGCGAGGAGGTAAAGCCATAAACGTGGACTACGCACGTAGAGCTGTCGATGTGGACGGTTCGTGGACGCGGGTTCGATTCCCGCCGCCTCCATAGATAAAGGCCAGTCTTTCCAACTAGTTGGAGGGCTGGCCTTTTCTTTTGTCCAGTCGCTCAGGAGCCTTCAGTGGGGTCGATGGGCGCGGTGTCGGTGTGATCGTCCCAGCAGGGGTCGCCGCCGGTGAGTGCGGCGTTGGTGGTGCCGCCGCTGTCGTCCTCGTCGATCATCCAGACGTCTTGCTCTTCCTGAGTCGCGGTGAGGGGCCACGACTGGAAGTTCTCGTCGTAGAGGAACGGTGAGGTGGCGGGTTGCTGCACGACGCACCACGCCCAGCCGCCGCGGAACCACGCGCTGGGGCTAATGGACATGGTCTGGCCGTCCTCGTGGGTGGCCTCCTGTTCGCCTGCCGAGGTCATCCACGTGACGACGTCGGGGAGCGACACGTTGCCGGCGTGGGCACCTTCGAGGGCGTGGGCGGCGCTGTCTCGTAGCGCCTCCCACTCGTCGCCGTCGTCGCGGTGCTCCCAAAGGAGCCACACGACGCGGGCGATGCGCTCGTCGTCGTCGCGTGACAGAGCCACGGCGCGGGCGACCTCGTTCCAGAGGCGCCTGGAGGCTGCGCCGATCGGGTCGAGCACCTTCCAGGTGGACTGGGGTGTGCCTCGCAGCGCCTCGCGGGCGTACTGGAGCATGACCGCGGTCGCCTCCGCGGGGGCTTCGTGGATCTGGCGGACGACCTCGGCCGTGCGCCAGGGCTCCTGGGCGGCGGCGTGGACGGCGCTTCGGAAGTCTCCGCTGATCATGGAGTCGCCTCCTCGATGGAGCGTGCGGTGCTCACTGCATGGCGGCGAAGCACGACTCGCAGCGCAGTCCGTTGGCGGTGAAGTAGGTCGAGGACTCTGGGACGGACTGTGCGCAGCCGACGCAGTGGACGAGCTTGGGGGGAGGGCGGCGCTTGATGGCGGCGCCCTTGATGGGGGCGTCACAGTAGACGCAGTTGGAGCGTGCGGGGTTGATGAACTTGTCGCACTGGCGGCAGCGCGGCGCGGCGCCTCGGACCTCGGCGTGGTGCGCGCCGTCCTCGACGCCGTCCTCAAGGTCGATCTGCTGCATGAGCACCGAGATCTCGGCCTCGCTCGCCAGGTTCTTGACGACGATGACCTCCATGAGGGTCTCACACAGGAGCTCGAGGCGGCCCAGGCGCGTGTTCATGCGCTGGATGGTGTTCCAGACGTCGGGCATGCTTTCGAGGTCGGCGCGCATCATGTCGATGTCGTTGCGCTGCTTGTGGTCGTTGTCGAACAGGTGCTTCAGGTAGCTCAAGGTGTGGCTCCGTGTGGATGTCGTGGGTCAGGTCAGGGGACGAGTTCAGGCCGGTTGGCGGCGTTCCACTCGGCGATGGCGGCGGTCACGGTGTGGGCGATTGGGCGCGACTCGGTGTTCCTGTCAAAGAAGTCGCGGTAGTTGCGCTGGACGTGGTCGCAGAGGCGGTTCAGGTCTTCGCGGCCGTGGGCCTCGAAGGCGTTGACCTCCTCGGGCGTCATCACGAGCGTGAAGCTCGTGAACACGTGCCCGACGTCGACGACGGTGTTGAAGACGTAGGCCTGCCCGTCCTTGAGGAGGAACCAGCCGCCGGGCTCGTGATCGAGGACCGTCATGTGCGCTCCAGCTTCGCGGTGAGTCTGCGGGCGATGGCGCGGGGGACCGAGTCTGGCCATCCCCGCACGCCCGGGATGTCGTTGGATTCGAGGAGAGTGAACTCGCCGTCGGCGGACTCGAGGTAGTCGAGCCCGAGGACGTCGGCGCCCAGGTGCGTCATGGCCGCGCGGGTCCACGTCGCGAGCGCGGGCGGCACGGGGACGATGTCGTGGGCGTTGGTGCCGACGTTGGCTTTCCAGCCTGGGCTGCGGCGCTCCATGGCCCAGAGGTCGTCGCCGACGGCGAGGCAGCGGACGTCGCGGGTGTAGTCGATGAAGGGCTCGGCGGTGGCGTAGCCGGTGGTGGAGAGGTCGGGGAGGGCGACGAGCTCGCGCCAGGAGGCCGCGTCGAGCGCGCGGGCCTTCCCGAGACCGCCGTGGAGGTTGCCGACCTTGAGGACGGCGGGGAGGTCGGGCTCGAGGACCTCGAGCGCGCCGGCGCCAGCGAAGACGGTGAAGTCGACGACGGGGAGCCCAGCCTGGCGCAGCGCGTGGAGCATGCCGAGGCGGTCGTAGCCCGTGAGCAGCGTGTCGGCGGGGTTGACGCAGGGGAGGCCGCTCAGCCGGATCATCTCGAGGCACGCGCGGTGCATCGGCGCGGGGTCGACTGCGCCGATGCGCCAGAGGATCGCGTCGGGCGCGTAGGAGCCGCGGGCGTCGACGACCCAGAGCTTGCCGCGGTCGAGGAGCCAGCGGCTGCGCCCGAGGTGGACCTGTACGACCTCGTGGCCGATGAGGTGAGGGCGCCAGTCGTAGGCGCCGTTGACGACGATGATCGTGCTCATGGTGTGTCTCGAGGACGTCGAGGGCGTCGGAACTGCGGGGGTCGTGTGGCCAGAGGGTCATGTCCGGCATCGAGTCCGTCAAGGCGAGTTCAAGCGAGGGCGTAGAGGATGGGCATGGTGGCGGTCTCGTTCGCGTCGAAGTTGCCCAACACGTAGGCGCGGAAGCTCGGCATGACGGTCATGGATGGGAGGATGTCGCGGAGGCGGTCCCAGCGGCAGTGGTTGATGAGCGTGTAGGGAGAGCCTGCGGGGTTCGAGGGTCGACTGGGACCTCTGGGCGCCTGGGAGAACGGAGCCGCGGCCGGGGGCGTCGTCAAGGTGAGGTGTCGGGCCGGTTGGCGGCGTTCCACTCTGCGATGGCGGCGCTCACGAGGTGTGCGACGGCGAGCGACTCCGTGTTCCTGTCGAAGTAGTAGCGGTAGTTGCGCTGGACGTGGTCGGAGAGGCGGTTCAGGGCCTCGCGGCCGTGGGCCTCGAAGGTGTTGACCTCCTCGGGCGTCATCACGAGCGTAAGGCTCATGAACACCTGGCCGACGTCTACGGCGGTGTCGAAGACGTAGGTCGGGCCGTCCTTGAGGAGGAACCAGGCGCCGGGTTGGTGGTCGAGGACCTTCATTCGAGCTCCGGATCGGTCGTGAGCCCGCGGGGGATGGGAGGCAACATGGGTCGCCACATCGTACTCGAAGGGCACCTGGTGCGTGCAATGGTTCAATCGGCTGGGGCGTGACATGAGACGTCGGGAGAGGCGTCGGAGTCATTCAGGTCTCAACCTCTTCGAGCAGACGCCCTTCGCGTTCACGACTTGAGCGGGACCGCCTCGCCGACGAACGCCCCCTCTTCGATCCAGGAGAGCATGGCGCGGGCGACGTCGGCGCGCGCGATGCGCGCGGCGCCCTTGCCGTCGGTGCGCCATGACCCGGTGGAGGGGGCGTCGGTGAGGCCGCCGGGGCGAGCGATGGTCCAGTCGAGGCCGGACGCGCGCACGGCCGCCTCCTGGCGGGTGTGGTCGGCGACGGGCTGTCGGATGACGGTCTTGACGAAGGTGAGCCCGGCGACGCCGAGGAGGTCGAGCGTGGCGGAGTCGCCGGCGCCAAGCGAGCTGACGATGACGAGTCGGGTGGCGCCCTCGCGCTGCATGGACTCGATGACCCGTCGGGTGCCCTCCTCGCGGATGGTCTGCTTGCCGAGCGTGCCCGAGCTCAGCGAGACGACGACGCCGTCGGCGCCTCGGACGCACGCGTCGAGGGCGTCGGCCGAGGAGAGGACGTCGCCCTGGTGGACCTCGACCCTGGGCTCGAGGTCGCCCAGCTTGGAGGGGGTGCGCGCGAACGCGGAGACGACGTCTCCGCGCTCGAGGGCGGCCTCGACGACCTGTAGGCCGGTGCCGCTGGTGCTCCCGATGACTGCGATCCTCATTCTAACTCCTCGTGTGCGTGTGCGGCACCAGGACGCGGTGAGGGTGCGTATGGGTGCAGGAACAACCTAACAGATCAGTAAGCGAAGTGGTTGCCGACGCCGGTGTTCATGTCGATCTCGAGGAACGTGGTCCGCCCGTTGACCGCGATCATGTGCTCGCCGTCGGGGTGGAGCCAGACCTGGCTGTTGACGAGCATGTTGTAGGCGTTGCCGCTCGCGGTGCCGACGCAGTTCTCGGCGTAGGGGTGGTCCACGGCGATGTTGGTGCAGGAGCCGGCCTTCCAGAGCTTCCTGCTCTCGAGGTCGATGGTGATGATGTCGCCGCCGTTGTTGTACGGCGGGACGAGCGCGGAGAGGTGGTAGAGGTCACGCCTGGAGTCGTACTCGAGGGTCCCAGGCACGGACGCCATCATGTTCTCGCGGATTCCGGTCTCGGGGTCGACGCGCAACAGGTTGTTGTTGTCGTTGACGAAGAGCTGTCCGTTGACCTCGTTGATCGACTCGACGGCGATGCCGAACCCGAAGCCCCCGCCCACGCCGTCGGCGTAGTCGTTGCCGCTGAGGCCGGGCGCCATGGATACGACCCGGCAGGACGAGCCGTCGGCCGAGACGTTGACGAAGCCGACGCCGGGCCGGGGGCTGCCGTTACGGATGCTGGCGATGTAGAAGGAGCCGTCGGAGCCGACCTCGAACCCCTTGCCTTCGAGCGCGAGCTGGAGGGTCCTGGGGTTGTCGGGGACGCCGTTGCTGCACTGACCGTAGCGTTGGTCGTCCCACTGCCAGACGAGCTCGCGATCGCCCACGTCTGGGTCGACGCGCCAGATCTGGATGATCTTGGCCTGGCCCGAGATCGCCGGGTCGTAGCGGGTGCCGTGGGTGTAGACGTAGATCTTGTCGTCGGGTCCGCGCAGCGCGTACGTCGGCTCGATCCACTCGTCGCCCTCGCCCACGCTCTTCTCGCCGAAGGCGGGGTCGGTGTAGGTGCCGGAGATGACGCGGCGGTCGCCGGTGTCGTAGTTCAGGCCCATGACGAAGCCGGGGACCTGTGACCCGAGCGACACGGCCATGATGATCTCGCCGCGGTCCTCCCACAGATCGCCGCGGGTGACGCGCGCGTTCGAGCTCATGTTCGTGGGGATGGGGCCTTCACCCTTGGAGCCGAACTTCTGCTCGGCCTCGACGGCCATGAGGCAGCCCGGGAGGTAGTTGGTGGAGACGCCGACGGTGCACCGGCAGTCGTCCTCAAGCGAGGTCGGCGTCTCACCGATGTGCAACGCGGGGTCGTCGTTGGGGCAGATCGCTCCCTCTTCGGCTCCGCACGCCAGCGACGCGAGGCTGACGGCGGCGAGGAGGGCGAGCGTGAGGCGATGGGTGTCCGTGTTCATGGCGTGAGCTCCTTCGTGCGTGTCACTGGTATGTCCTTGGGACCCTATTCGTTCGGCGTGTGGCATGCGTGTAGAGTGTTCTCTACACACGAGCCGCGGCGCCTGGAGGTGAGCGCGTCTCGGCCACGCTACATACGCGACGAGGGTGAGATGGAGATCGAGCTGCCGATGCGCTTCGAGGATCACGCGCTCATGTGGGTCGTCGACGACGTGTACACGCCAGAGGAGTGCGCGCAGCGGGTGAGTCTCATCGAGGAGCGCGCGCCCGCGCGGTCGTCCGTGAACACGGGCTACAGGGATCAGGACCGCGTGATGATCGACGACCACGCCGCGGCCGCGGACCTGTTCACGCGGCTCGCGCCGAGCCTCCCTGAGAGGCTCGGTCCGTTCGAGCTGCTGCGCCTGAACGAGCGCTTTCGGTACTACCGCTACGCCCCGGGGCAGCGGTTCAGCCCGCACATGGACCACTGGTACAGGCCGAGCGAGTCCGAGATCACGTTGCTCACCGTGTTGGTGTACTTCAACGAGGGCTTCGAGGGCGGTGAGACGCGGTTCATGGAGCAGGCGGAGGCGGTGGTCGAGCCGAAGCCGGGGGCGCGCGGCGATCTTCCAGCACAAGATCCGGCATGAGGGCTGCGCGGTGACCTCGGGGTTCAAGTACGCCATGCGCACGGAGGCGATCTACGGCGCGCCCGGTCCGATCGGGTACGTGACGCTCTGAGCGGTCATGGCGTGGCGGCGCCGAGCTCGAGCGGCGCGCGCTTCAGTCGGAACCTGTGCGTGACCGGGACGAACGAGAGGATCGACATCGAGGTGGTGTGGTAGCCGTCGGTCCAGTTGTGGATGACGAGAGGGAGGCCGTCGTCGCCGGCTCTGTCGGCGACGACGCCCATGTGGTCGGGGCGCGCGTCGCCCTTGATCTGCATGAAGAGGACGTCACCGGGGAGCCACGGAGAGGACGCGTCGCTCGGGTCGATGGGGAGTGAGCGCCAGCGCCGCTGGAAGTAGGGGAGCAGCGTCTTGACCCGGCGGTGGTCGATGTGTCGGTTCGCCTTCTCGACCATGGGGAAGGCGCGCGGCGCGCGGTCGATGTCCTCGTGGAGCTCGGACTGGAGGTCGACGCCGGCGTTGCGCAGCGAGCGCACGACTGTGTCCGTGCAGACGCCCTCGGTGCGGGGGACGTCGCCGCCGGGGTAGTCGAGCTTCTGGTAGCCGCCCTTGTAGGGGGCGGCGTTGAGTTCGGCCTTCCGCGCGCCGATGAGCGAGTCGAGCTGGTCGGGGATGCCGTCGCCGTCGGTGTCGTGGTCGCCGAGGTCCTCGACGTCGACGACCCGGCCCATCGACGCGGTCGCGTAGCCGAAGATCGCGCCGTCGAGGTGCGCGTAGAGGGTCCCGTCGGGGACGCGCACGACGGTGATGGGGGCGTCCGCGAGCCAGGGAGGGAAGTCGACCTCGACCTGCTCGTCGAGGTCGGAGAAGACGCCGTCGTCCGGGGTGCTCGGGCGCCTGGCGGGTCGCTCGGGTGGATCATCGAGGGCGTCGGCGCCTGCGTCGATGTTGGCGTCGACGGTCCGGGAGGTTGGCGCAGCGTTCGCTGGCCGCTCGGCGGGCGCGGAGGTCGGCGTGTCGGCGTCCGGTCGCGTC
>CAJXPN010000154.1 GCA_913058025.1 uncultured Myxococcales bacterium
ACGTTCTCGCAGACGCTGGCGAGCACGCCGGACGTGGCGGGGGAGGGCGCCCGCGTGGAGGCGGGCTTGCGGCGAGCGCGGCCCTGGCGCTGGGCGTCCTTGAGGGCGGCGGAGTCGTAGGAGGAGCCGTCGGCGGCGCGGCGCACGGTGACCTCGTCGATGTCGCCGCGGGCCTCGAGCTCGCGGCGGACCTTGGAGACGAAGGGGTGGGTGACCTTGCACATCTTGGCGATGGCGTTGTTGGACAGGGTCCTCCAGTCGTCGTCCTCGAGCGCGCGGGAGACCGCGCTGCGCTTGTCGTCGTTGGTGCGGCGCTTGCCGTGGGTGGCGTTGGCGCCGAGCGAGTGCGCGATGGCCTCGCGGCGCGTGCCCTGGATGACGCGCGCCTGGATGCGCTCGTGCCCCGCGCGGCGGGCCGCGTGGACTCTGTGGAAGCCGTCGGCGAGCCAGGTGTGCTCGCCGTCCTCGAAGACGGTGACGGGCTCCCAGGCGACGCCCTCGGGGTCGAGGACGAGCGAGGTCGCGTCGTCCCAGATCATGCGGCCGGCGTACTCGTCGAGGGTGGCCTCGTCGAGCTCGAGCCGGGGTTGCGTGCCGCCGTCAAGGCGCAGGCCTTCGAGCGTGGCGTGGGCGACGGCGGGCGCAGGGGCGGGGCGGCGGGCGCGTCGGTCGAGCTCGGAGGAGAGCTGAGCGAGGCGCTCGCGCTCGGCGATGAGCTCGGCCTGGCGGGCCTCGACCTCCTTGATCTTGGCGCCCGCGGAGCGCTCGACGCGCTCGAATTCCTGTGCGGCGAACATGCCGCCGAGTCCTCGCTTAGCCATTGGAGCGCTCCATTCGGTCGAGGATCTCGTCGGTGACGTGGACGTAGTCCTTGCCCATCTTGGGCGCGTAGTCGGTGATGAGCTCTCGGTGGCTCGGGCACTCCTTGTAGCGGACGGACTCCCTGATCTTGCGCGTCATGACGAGCTCCCCGAGGTGCGTGTTGAGCGTGGAGGAGATGTCGCGGCTCAGGATGGTGCCCTTCTGGTAGCGGCACATCAGCACGCCGAGGACCTCGAGGTTCGGGTTGAAGTCGGGGTCGGAGAACTCGAGCAGCTTCGGGATGAACTGGGCGAGCCCGCTGATGGCCAGCGAGGAGACCTCCGTGGGCACGAGCACCCAACGTGAGCCGAGCAGCGCCGAGACCGTGCGGAGGTCGAAGTCACCCGGGCAGTCGTAGATGATGTAGTCGGCGCGCACGTTGCGCATGGCGCGCGCGAGCCGCTTCTCCGCGCCCCACTCCCCGACCATCTTGCGGTCGAGCGTGTCGAGGCGGTCGTGACCGGGCAGCAGGCGCAGCCCATCGACCACGCTCGGCCTGAACAGCTCCTCGGGGTCGACGTTGTCGTGCACGACCTCGAAGGCCGACCCCGTGGGCTCGGGGCCCTCGGGATCGAGCAGCCAGCTCGTCGCGTTCGCCTGGCCGTCCAGGTCCACGAGCACCACATCGAACCCGCGCTGGGCGAGGCATCCGGCGATCGAGACCGAGGAGGTCGTCTTGCAGGTGCCGCCCTTGCGCGACGCGATCGTGAGCGTACGCGGTGAGGCGTAGTGGGAGGTCTCAAGGACGCTCCTCCCCGCGCTCGCGGGTGTCAGCGAGGCGGCGTGCTTCGACGCCCCCTCGCGCGCCTCCTCGAGCGTCATTCCAAAGTAGGTGGCGAGCGCGTCGTAGTGGTCGATCTTGACCACGGCGCCCTTGTAGACCCGCGACACCGTCGCGCGATCCACCCCCAGGTATGTACCCAGCTCGTTCTGTGTGACTCCGCGCGCCGTCGCCAGCGCGTTGAGGTAGCCCCCGAGCTCGATCTGCTCCGTCTGCTCCATCGCGTTCACCCTCCTTGGTTCGCTCGCCGACGCGCTTCGACCCCATCCTTGGGGTCATGAAAGCAACAGATTGCGCGTCGTCAGCGTCTGTCATGCCCAATACAACACAACCCCAACCCGTGAGACAACTCTTTCCCCACGATTTCCTCACGAATGTGAGAAAACGACGTCCTCATTGCCATAGGCGCCTCGGACCGTTCGAGCCGACGTCGAGCTACGAGTCAGCGGCCCATGACCACGGCTCCAACCGGACGCGCTGTTCGTACGTTGAAACGGTTACAACCCTCACGTCACCGACGCGAGGCCTCGCCTGATCGCCCTCACGGCGCCGTAGAGCAGCGCCGCGACCCCGACGGCCACGTGGATCGCGCCGCCGCTGAAGATCGCGTCGCCCCGCAGGCTCATCACCAGGAAGAGCTGCGCCCACCAGATGAGCTGGAGCGTGATGAAGAAGAGTCCGAACCCGGAGCTGAACCGTTGGGCCAGCGTGAGCTTTGCTGCGGGCGCGTGGGCCGGAGGTGAGAGCAGCAGCGCCAGGATGAAACCTCCAGCGACCACGTAGTAGTAGAGGCCGAGGTAGCTCAAGGCGCGCCACCACAGCGCGGCGTCGACGTCGCCGCCTCCGAGCAGCGACGCCCCCGTCACCGCGCCGCACAGCAAGAACGGCATGAAGAGGTCGGAGAGCGCGCCCTTCAGCGTCTCCTCCGAGACGAGCACGACGCCGACCCCGAGCAGGCAGAACTCGCCCATGTTGGCGACGCGGAAGACGGCGTCCCAGGGGCCGAGCCCCATACCGCCGTGGAGCAAGAGGTCCACGCCCGCGAGCACGAGCAACCCATGGAGCATCACGACCGCGCGCACGAGGTTCGAGTCGGACGACTTCTCCGCGAACATCGCGCCCATCGCGATGATGCACACGAGCTCACCGATGACCCAGCCTCCCAATGGCTCCATAGCTCGCTCCTGTACTCGAGTGGGTGGCGCTGGTGCGCGCCTCACGCGCGGCATCACCCGAGCCGACGCTCAGGCGATGGCGTCGCGGGTGTGGTTTCGGCCGCTGATGAACGCGTCGGGCGGCAGGTAACCGAGCAGGGTCCGGGGGAGCTGGATCGCGATGCGTCGGCGTGCGTCGCGCTTGAGCGAGAAGCTCGTGCGCTCGAAGAACTCGGCGTCGTAGGAGACGATGAGCTCGCGCTCGACGAGCAGGTCCAGGTAGGAGCGCAGCCTCGAGACGAGGCGGAACGGATTCTGCGCGTCGGTAGGGTTCTCCAGGTTCGCCCACGTGTAGAGGACCTCGAAGGTCGGCGCGAACGCGCCCTCGTCGTCGAAGCGATCCTCTCGGGTGCGCGCTCGCCGCGCGTTGTAGGCGCGCTGGATGATGGTCCAGTAGAGGTTGAAGGGCTCTGAGGTGTGCGAGGAGAGCTCGAAGGCGCGCCGGTCCAGGAGCATGAAGCTCGCGGAGGGCCCGCGGGCGTCCTGCATCCGCCAGAGCTCGGGCGCGATCATCCAGACCCCGAGCTCGGCCTTGGACCGACCGAGGCCGTCCGGCAGACCCTTCGAGACCTCCACGCGGTCGCGCAGGCGCTGGATGATGGGCCCCGTCCAGGTGATCGAGCCCGAGCCGGACTCGTCACGCACGGTGCGCGTGAGCTCGATGTGCTCGAGCATGGCGCGGACCGCGCGCACGCGGTCGCGGTTGCGCTTCTGGGTGTGGTCGAGGCCGATGCGGCGGGTCAGGCGGGCGGCGGTCTCCGAGTCGAGCAGCGAACCGGAGGCGAACTTGAAGGCCGAGCGCCGCGCGTCCTCGCGGGCGATGAGGAACATCCCGGCGACGACGCGCGGGATGTCGTTGGTGAGCCCGGCGAGGTGCGAGGTCGAGGGGACCTTGCCGTGGGCGGACTTGTAGATCTGGACGACGGCGCTCGCGAGCGCGCCCGGCGCGTCCATCTTGTGCTCGTCGGGGGCGCCGGGGGCGCGCCTGAGGAGGTCCTCGATGGGGACGCGCATCACGCTAGGGTTGTCCTTGACCGACTGGTCGTGGTCCAGGACCAGGCGCTTGTCGTAGACGAGCACGAGCTGCTGAGACCCCGCCCCCTCGCTGTGGTACTTCGCGCCGGCGTCTCGCCAGCCCGCCTCGCCGTCTCGCACGAGCGAGCCGAGGTGGCCCGACTCACGCGGGAGCGTGGACATCGGGCCGTGGGGCAGCGCGACCATCGTGTGGGAGGACTCGTCCCGCCAGCGCTTGAAGCAGTAGGAGACGAGGCGGTCGAGCGCGAGCTCGTCGCACTCGAAGCCGTCCGCGTCGCTCGCGTTGAGGCGTCGGTAGGAGCTCGTGAAGACGATGACGAGGCGGGCGAGGTAGCGGATACCGTTGGGGTCGTCGACGAGCTCTCCGGCGAGCTCGGTGACGTCGTCCTGGCTCAGGTCAGACCTCGCGTCGTCGAGACGATGCGTGAGCCCGCTGAGGAGGTCGAAGTGGTCGATGAGGTGCTTGGTCGCCTGGCGTCGACGCTCGTCGGCGACGTGCCGCTTGTGGTTGCACACGAGCTGGAAGAGCTCGGCGCGGGCGGCGAGGTGCTCGGTGCGGCGGTCGACGTCGGGGAGGTGAGAGAAGAGCACGCGTCTGGCGAGCTCCCGGTGCCAGGACGGGCTGGGGATGGGGGCGTCCTTCATCGGATGGACGCCGGAGCAGCCGGGGAGGGCGCTCTCGTCGTGATCGACGTCCGCGTCGGCGAAGGGCGCCGCGAGGAACTCGAGCTGCTGTCGCAGCGTCGTCAATGAGGGCTTCGTCTTGGCCATACGCTTCGCCTCCATGCGTTGCGTGATGTGTTCTCCCTCGGCTGGTCTCTCGGCCAGGTGTCGGGGTTCGTCGTCAAGGTGTGACTTCATCCTGAAGTCGTTCGTTGACGTTGACCACTTAACCGCAGCGGGGCATCTGAGCGCAAGCCCCCGAAAGTCCGCCCCTGTTCCCAATTCCGAGGTGAGCGCGACCGAAGGGATGCGCGCTCGCCTCGAGCTACAAGAGCTCATTCTCTAAGAATGTTCTCTTTTAGCTACACTCACGCGCGAGAGGAAAATAGTCTATATATATCAGAAGCTTACGGCATGTTTTGGCGAAGTTGTTCCACCGAGGCGAACCCAAGAAGCGGGTATTTGCCACTGAGGTGAACCCAAGAAGCGGGTATTTGCCACCGAGGTGAACCCAAGAAGCGGGTATTTGGAGCCTTTGGAGGTGGTTTTGGGCTCGGAACTTCCACTGAGGTGAACCCAAGAGCGGGTATTTGCCACTGAGGTGAACCCAAGAAGCGGGAATTCTCCACCGAGGTGAACCCAGAAAGCGGGAATTCTCCACCGAGGTGAACCCAAGAACTGGGTATTTGCCACGGGATCGAACCCAAGATCCGGGTATTCTCCACCGAAGCGAACCCAAGATCCGGGTATTCTCCACTCAGACGAACCCAAGATCCGGGTATTTGCCACGGGATCGAACCCAAGATCCGGGTATTCTCCACTCAGACGAACCCAAGATCCGGGTATTCTCCACTCAGACGAACCCAGGATCTGGGTATTCTCCACCGAGGAGAACCCAAGATCCGGGAATTCCCCACTGAGGCGAACCCAAGATCCGGGAATTCCGGGTCGAAATTAGATCGAAAAAAATACCGAGCCACGAAAAAAATGTGCCGCGGCGAGGGGTTACGGCCGATTTTGATCGAATGGCATCAAAAGACGAGTGATCGCATGAGATCACCTCTCGGGGGGTCTCCGTCGTCGATGGAGCCGCTCAATCGTTGAGCGTATCCATCTGGTAGACGGCGTCGTCGAGCGCGGCGATGAGCTCGGAGCGGGAGAACGGCTTGGAGAGTTGGATGGGGAGGTCCGGGAGGCGGGCGTGGGAGGCCGGGAGCACCGGATAGCCCGACATCAGGACGACCTGGAGGTTCGGGTAGAGCGCGCGGACGCGCTCGGAGAGCTCGGGGCCCTGGACTGTCCCAGGCATGACAGCGTCGCTGAGGATCACGTGGGGAGGCTCGTCCATGTGTTCGAGCAGCTCGAGCGCGTCTGCGGCGTTCTCGAGCGCGGTGACCTCGTGTCCCATGCTCTCGAGGACGCTCTCGAGCGCCCGACGCACCGAGGCGTCGTCCTCGACGAGCATGATCCGGAGCGCGTCCTCGAGGCTCGGCTGGTAGTCCACCTCGGAGATCGCGGAGAGGCTGCCCTCGTGGCTCGGGAAGAAGAGCGTGACGGTCGTGCCTTCGCCTGGCTCGCTCGTGATGCGCGTCGCGCCTTGGGACTGGACGACGAACCCGTGCACCATCGAGAGCCCCATCCCCGTCCCTTCGTCGACGGGCTTCGTGGTGAAGAAGGGCTCGAAGGCGCGCTGGATCACCTCGGGAGTCATCCCCTCACCCGTATCCTGCACTCGCACGCGCGCGTAACGTCCGGTGTCGAGCGCGAGGTCGGGCTCGTGCTCGAGGATGACCTCGTCGACGCCTATAGTGAGGACCCCGCCCCGCTTCATCGCGTCCCTGGCGTTGATCGCCAGGTTGAGCAGCGCGTTCTCGAGCAGCGCCACGTCGATCTGGATGAGGCACGGGAAGTGGTCGAGCTCGAGCTCGATGTCGATGGTCGCCGGGATCGTCCGCTTCAGCATGCTCTCGACGCGCACGAGCGTGTCGTTGAGATCGATGACTCGGGGTGAGAGGTTCGCGCGCCTGCCGCTCGAGAGGAGCTGGCGCGTCAGGCGCGCGCCGCGCGTCGTCGCGTCGATGGCGTCGCGCAGGCATGCGGAGACGAACTCGCCAGGCGGGAGCTCGTCCTGGATGAGCTCGAGGTTGGACTGGATGACGAAGAGCAGGTTGTTGAAGTCGTGCGCGACCCCGCCCACGAGCCTCCCCAGCGCCTCCATCTTCTGCTGCTGGAGCGCGACGTCGACGGCGCGGCGAGCGTCTGTGACGTCGTCGCAGATCCCGAGGATGCCGATGATCTCGTCCTCGGGTCCCTTCATGCACATGTTGCGGATCACGATCGTGCGCTCGTCGCCGCTCTCGTGCCTGATGACCACCTCCTTGCTGAACGTGTTGATTTCGCCGTCCAGGATCCTCTTCTCGTCGATGGGGTCGACCTCTTCAGTGACGATCCAGCCTGGCGGGTGCACGGTCTCGAGGCCGAAGACCTCTTCGGTCGTCTCGGCGCCCACCGCGAGCGCGAAGGGGAGGTTGCAGCCCTGGATCATCTGAGCGGTGTCCTTCCAGTAGATCATGCTCGGGACGTGGTCGACGATGACCTTGCGCAGAGCGCTCTCGCGCTCGTGCGCGCGCTCGAGCCGCCGCTGCTCGGTGACGTCGCGGATGATCGCGGTCGCGAAGCGCTCGTCCCCCTCGATGTAGTAGTAGAGGCTGGCCTCCCCAGAGAACAACGTCCCGTCCCGGTGCCTCGCCTCGACCATACGCGGCTTGACGTGGGACCCGCCCGCGCCGGAGACGAAGCGCTCGGCCGCGTCGCTGTGGAACTCCTGGTGCTCCGGCGGGATGAGCACGCCGATGAACTCCCCGACGATCGCCTCGCGGGTCCAACCGAACATCCGCTCCGCGGCGTTGTTGAAGGAGACGACTCTGCGGCTCGAGTCGGTCGTGACGATCGCGTCGGGGGCGCGGTCGTGGAGCTGCTGGAGCCGGCGCTCGCTGCGCGCTCGCGCGCTCCGCTCCATCTCGAGTTCGCGATCGTGTTGTGCGCGCTCGAGTGCCTCGCGCACGAGGTCGGTCGCGCTGCTGAAGAACGCGAGCTCCTGGTCCGTGGGTGTGCGGGGGGTCTCGTAGTAGAGCGCGAACGTGCCGAGCACGTCCCCGTGTGTCCCCCTTATGGGTTCGCTCCAGCACGCGCGCATCCCCGAGAGCAGCGCGATGTCCTGGTAGTCGCGCCAGCACGGGTCGTCGATGATGTCCTCGGTGATCTGGCGCTCGCCCACGTACGCGGCCGTCCCGCAGGTCCCAACGTTCGGACCGAGCGTGATGTCCGTGATGACGGACGCGTACGCCTCTGGCAGCCCCCTGGACGCCGCGCAATACAAGGACTCTCGATCGGCGTTCTTGAGCATGATCGACGGCGACACCCCCACGGCTGTCTCTTATACACATCTCCGAGCCCACGAGACAGGCAGAAATCTCGT
>CAJXPN010000155.1 GCA_913058025.1 uncultured Myxococcales bacterium
ATACGAGATTTCTGCCTGTCTCGTGGGCTCGGAGATGTGTATAAGAGACAGGAGCCGGCGAGGAAAGACCCCTCGGCGTCCTCGACGCGTTCGGCGCGGGCCTCGAGCCAGCGCCACCCGTCGCCGTCACGCGCGCGGATCTCGAGGCGGACGTCGCGTCGCCCGATCGCGTCGCTCAACGCGGCGCGGTCTTCGGGGTGCGTGTTCTCGAGCCAGGCGTCGAGCGTCGAGCCGAGGTTGTCGATGTGGGTGAGCTCACCCCAGCGCGGCGTGGTGGTGAGGCGCCCGGAGTCGAGGTCGATCTCCCAGAGGCCGTCGGAGGCGCCGCGCACGGCGCGGACGTAGGCCGCGCGTTGGTTTCGCAGCTCGGTGTTCAGGCTCTTGAGCTCCTCGTTGGCCATGAGGATGTCGTTGTACTGCTCGGTGAGCTCGGAGAGGACGGCGTCACCGCTGAAGAGCCTCTTCGCGCGCGACGTGATGGTGCGCGACTTCGGCACTCGGATTCGGTAGACGCCCTGGGTGGGTTGGGTCGTCGAGTCGATGATCGCGTTCGAGTACCCCAGCATCCTGGGCGCGTTGGAGAACATGACCTCGCACATGTCGAAGTAGCTCTTGCAGCCACGGTAGCCAGGCTTGAGGTTCAGGGTGACGACGAACGCGCTCGCGTCGATGCGCGTCATCGACGCCGTGGTGTTGGGCCACATCGACGGGCCGAACCAGTTGACGAGGCCCTTGTACAAGGCCGAAGGGCTGGCGAACAGGCCCGCCAATCCCTTGATGACCTTGTAGCTGGCGAGGTTCTCCATGGAGTCGTACAGGTCGCCGTACAGGTCGTCGTAGTCGCAGATCGAGCGGAAGTTCTCGATGAACACGGCGGCGACGCCCCAGGGGATCTTGTCCCTGGGTTCGAGTTCGTCGAGGTTGGCGTGCTCTATGTCGGCGTAGAGGATGTGTGGAGGTAGCCTGTGCTCTTTCGCGTAGATCAAGAGCGGTTGGATCGCCTTGAACGGGATGATGCTCTCTGTGTCATGAAGACGGATGAGTTTGTTCATCGATAACCAGAGCTTGAGGACGATGCTCTCGGAGAGGTTGCCGCACATGGCCCGCGGTAGTCAATGAAGCGTGGAGGTATGCACTTGAGCGCTGGCTCCGAGTTGGCCGACGCCTCCACGGAGGTCGCGATGGCGCAGAGCATCGCGCACGAGGTCAAGAGCAAGCCCGCCTGGTGGGCGTCGAAGCCAAGATCGAGCGCCGCGGCGGCCGCGCACGACGTGATGTTCGGGCGCATCGACGGTCGCGCGAGCATGACGCGACGCCTGAGCTCCCAGTACGGGCGCGCGTCGGCACTCGTGTTCGCCTCGTACCACGCAGAGAACGCGAGGACGCGCTCGTCGTGCGCGCGCGCCGGGACGCCGAATCCCGCGACGTGGCCTCGCCAGGAGTCGAGGATCGCGTCGAGGTGTTCCCCCTGGTCCGCGCGCTCGCGGATGGTGAGGAGCGCGTGTGCGGCGTTCTCGGCCTGCATGGGGCTGACCATCATGCCCTCGAAGTAGCTCGTGGCCGCCGCGAAGCCAGCCAGCGTGCTCCCATAGCTCGCGACGAGGGGGGCGACCTTGAGTGGCCATATCCTCGGGTCGGAGGCGAGGGCGGCCGAGACGAGCGCGTCGACGATGCGGGTCTGCTCCGAGGTCAGCTCGGGGCCGCCGATGGCGAGCGCATAGAGCGCGGCCATGGGGCGCCCCATGAGCTCGCGCGCGACCGACCTCCCGCGGAAGTGGTTGTCCCCAATGAGCGCTCGGCCGACGCGCGTGTGGACGACCGGGCGCTCAGATCTCGTCGATGACATAGCGGTACTCGGGGAGGTTGAGCGGATAGCCGGAGAGGTCGCGCGCGGGCGCGGCGGTGGCCTCGGCGAGGGTGAGCGGGAGCGCGGCGAAGTGCACGGCGCGTTCGAGCAGCGAGGCGTCGACGAGGCCGACGTGATGGAGCGCGCACAGCGCGGCGGCGTGGAGAGCCAGGCCCTGGACGCGCGCGGTGAGCGCCGGGTCGGGCAGCAGCTCACCGAGCGCGCGGGCGCTCGCATCGTCCTGGGCGCGTGACGCCTCGGGGGGGTCGCCGTGGGCGCCCGCGTTCAGCCACTCGAGCAGGGGCACGTGGCGAGCGACGAGGTCGCGCGCGCGCTCCGGGCCGGCGACGCCGGCCACGGCCTGGATGCCCGAGGTCGTCGCGCCGGTCATCTGAGCGAGGCGCGCGGCGTGGACGCTCGCCTCGGCGATGGTGGGCGCCGCGAGGGCAAAGAGCGCGGCCTCGAAGGTCGCGCCGGCGTCCTCGTCCGGGAGCGCCCCGGTGAGTGATAGGAGGACGAGCTCGGCGAACGAGTATCCTCTTGCGAGGTCGCGCAGGACGTCGTACCCGAAGGCGCGCGATCCGTCTGGGGTGACCACGAAGGCTGCGAGTCCAGGCTCCTCGACCCCTGCTGGGGGGTCGAGAGGGCTGGGCTGCTCCTGGGGGGTCGTCGCGTCGTCTATTTGCATTGGAAGCCACCTACCGTCGTGACATCGACTGGGCGCTCACCGCCCTCGTTGATGGCGCGCTCGTCGGCGTCGCCGAGCGCGACGGTGGCCGCCCGCTCGGAGAGGGGAGGGGAGACGGACGGGTCGACGATGACCTCGATGAGGCAGGGGCGTTTGAGGGAGAGCGCCTCGTTCATGACGTCGGTGAGCTGCCCCGGCTCGTTGACGCGCCAGGCGGTAAGGCCCATGGCGCGCGCCATGTGGAAGATCTTGAGCTCCTTCTTGTAGACGATGGCGTCCAGGGGCTTCTTGTCGCCCACGGTCTGGCTGCCGTGCCACGTGATGCCGTGCATCTGGTTGTTCTCCACGATCCAGACGACGGGGACGTCGTACTCGACCGCGGCGATGAGCTCCATACCGTTCATGGTGAAGCAGGCGTCGCCGATGATGGCGACGATGGGGCGGTCGGGCGAGGCGATCGCTGCGCCGATCGGCGCGACGGTGCCGTGGCCCATGGAGCCGAAGCCCAGGTTGAGGATGAAGTCCTGCTCACGGCCGATGCAGAGCTCATGGATGTTGAAGAGCATGTGGCCGCCGACGTCGGAGAAGACGAGGGCGTCGTCGGGGAGGGCGCGCTGGAGGTCGGCGCGCCAGCGCTGTGGCGTGAGCGGCGAGCGCGAGGACGCGCGCAGCTCCGGCTCGGAGAGGCGCTCCTCGAAGGCGGGCGTGGGGCCGTCCTCGGGCCAGCGCGACCCGCTCGGGCCGCCGTCGAGCTTGCGGCGCACGTGGAAGTAGAGCTCGTCGAGGATCGCGCGCGCGTCGCCGACCAGCGCGACGTCGACGGGGTAGTTCCGCGCGATGCGGTCGACGTCGATGTCGACCTGGATGAGCGCCTCGTTCGGGAGGAGAGCGGGGTCCCAGTTGAAGGTGGTGGTCTCGTTGAGCGAGGCGCCCACGCTCAGGAGCACGTCCGGGACGTCACCCATCACGAGCTCGCGCGCGCAGCGGTGGCCGGCGAAGCCCAGGACGCCGAGCGCGCCGGGGTGGTCTTCGGGGAAGACGCCCTTGGCGGCGGGGGTCGTGACCACGCGCGCGCCGATCTGATCGGCGAAGCGCTCGAGCTCGCTCTTCGCGCCCGACAGGCGCACCCCGCTCCCCGCGAGGATCACGGGGCGCTCGGCGCGCGCGAGCAGCTCGGCGGCCTGGATGACCGAGCCGCGGTCGAAGAGGCGCGACTCGGGCCGGTAGGCGTCGGGTCGAGCGGGGATCGTGTCCCTGACGACCTCCTTCATCCAGAAGTCGACGGGTATGTTCAGGTGCACCGGACCTCGCCGCCCCGTCATGGCCAGCCGGAGCGCGCGCCGCAGGTGGCGCGCGAAGGACTCCGGCGACGAGACCATCGCCGAGTACTTCGTGATCGGCGCGAGCATCGCGACGACGTCGATGCCCTGGCGAGAGGTCTCCTGGACCGCGCCGCGTCCGAGGTTGGCGAACGGCGCCTGCCCCGTGATCACCAACATCGGGATCCCGTCCGAGTAGGCCACGCCGACGCCTGTCATCAGGTTCGTCGTGCCCGGCCCCGAGGTCCCGATGCACACGCCGATCTTGCCCGACGCCCTCGCGTACCCGTCCGCCATGAACGCCGAGCCCTCCTCGTGCTTGGTGACCACGAGGTCGATGTCGTCGCGTCGGTCGATGTCGACCACGAGCGGGTGAAGCAGCCCCCCTGGGATCCCGAAGACCGTCGTGCTCCCCTCGGCGATCAGGTGGTCGGCGAGGATGTCCACGACGCGCAGGCGCTCATTCTCTTTCATCTGGTCTTCTCTGTGTGTTTAGGCGCCCGAGAGGATGGCCTCGTGGTGGGAGATCTGCCCAACGCCTGGGTCTGGAAATATTCGATGCGAGAGGAAACTAACAGGGTTCGAGATCGTCCACGGCAGAGCGCGGTGGCCCCGTCTGAGGACACCTCGAACCTTGCCCCAGTTGCCATTATACGTCATTGGATGGAGGCTTTTATGCCGTTTCGTTTCCTTTAACGGCGTACACGGCGGATAATTTTAACGAGGAGTGAGGAAAAGTGGATTTTTTGGAGATCGAGGTCGGAGAAGACGGGGTGTGCGTGGTCCGGTTGAACAGGCCGCACGCGCTGAACACGCTCGATGGCGAGCTGGTCGAGGGGCTCCGGAGCGTGTTCTGTGATCTCGCCGACCGCGCCGACGTCCGCGCGATCGTCCTCACGGGCGCGGGGGAGAGGGCGTTCTGCGTGGGCGCCGACCTGAAGGAGCGCGCGGGGATGAGCGAGGCCGAGGTGAGCCGTCGCATTGCCGACTACGCGCGCTCGTTCCGCGCCATCGAGCGCTGCCCCAAGCCCGTCGTCTGCGCGATCAACGGCTACGCGTTCGGCGGCGGGCTCGAGCTCGCGCTCACCGCCGACCTGCGCGTGTGCGGCGAGGACACCAAGATCGGCCTGACCGAGGCCACGCTCGGGATCATCCCGGGCGCCGGCGGCACCCAGCGCCTGCCTCGCCTCATCGGCACCTCGCGCGCCAAGGAGCTCATCTTCACGGGCGCCCGCATCACGGGCGCGCGCGCCGCCGAGATCGGCCTCGTCGACCACGCGGTCCCCGCCGCGGAGGTCCTCTCGACCGCGCTCGACCTGGCGCGCCGCACCCTGAAATGCGCGCCCATCGCGCTGGCCCAGGCCAAGGCCGCCATCGACGCCGGCATGCAGACCGACCTCGAGACCGGCCTGCGCCTCGAGTCCGCCTGCTACGCGGTCACCATCCCCACCGAGGACCGGCTCGAGGGCCTCGCCGCGTTCCGTGAGAAGCGCCCGCCCGAGTTCAAGGGGCGTTGACCTGAGCGCTCCATCATGGTGAGGCTGTGGACCGCGCGGTCACGCGCGCCTGGTTCACGACCCAAATGATGGAGCACCGATCATGAGCGAGTTGGACACGCAGCTCTCCGAGACCCGCGCCACCGTCCAGTCCGGCGGCGCCGAAAAATACCACGTCCGCGGCGCCGAGAAGGGCAAGATGTTCGCCCGCGAGCGCATCCGCACCCTGTGCGACGCCGGCCTCGAGCTCGAGGACGGCGCGTTCGCCAACGTCCTCGCCGGGGACCTCCCCGCCGACGGCGTGGTCACCGGGCTCGGCCGCATCCACGGCCGCCGCGTCGCGATCATGGCCAACGACTCGACCGTCAAGGCCGGCTCCTGGGGCGCGCGCACCGTGGAGAAGATCCTGCGCATCCAGGAGACCGCCGAGCGCCTGCGCATCCCGCTCGTCTACCTGATCGACTCCGCCGGCGCCCGCATCACCGACCAGGTCGAGATGTTCCCTGGCCGCCGCGGCGCCGGGCGCATCTTCCACAACCAGGTCCGCCTCTCCGGCTTCATCCCCCAGATCTGCCTGCTCTTCGGCCCCAGCGCCGCCGGCGGCGCCTACATCCCCGCGTTCTGCGACGTCGTCGTCATGGTCGACGGCAACGCCTCGATGTACCTGGGCAGCCCGCGCATGGCCGAGAAGGTCATCGGCGAGGTCGTCACGCTCGAGGAGATGGGCGGCGCGAAGATGCACTGCTCGGTCTCGGGCTGTGGCGACGTGCTCGCCAAGGACGAGGCCGAGGCGCTCGCGTTCTGTCAGGACTACCTGCGCTACATGCCGCAGAACTGCCACGAGAAGGTGCCCCCGTTCGAGTTCGCCGAGCCCAAGCCTCAGAAGAAGACCCTCGACGCGCTCATCCCCGCCGAGGAGCGCCGCTCCTTCGACATGCGCAAGGTCATCCGGCACCTCGTCGACGGCTCCGAGTTCCTTGAGATCAAGGCCAACTTCGCCCGCGAGATGCTCACCTGCTTCGCGCGCATCGACGGCCGGGCCATCGGGATCGTGGCCAACCAGCCCAAGCACCTCGGCGGCGTGCTCTTCGTCGACTCGGCCGACAAGGCCACCCGCTTCATCACGCTGTGTGACGCGTTCAACATCCCGCTGCTGTTCCTGGCCGACATCCCCGGCTTCATGATCGGCACCAAGGTCGAGCGCGCCGGGATCATCCGCCACGGCGCCAAGCTCATCAGCGCGATGTCGTCGGCGACCGTCCCCAAGATCTCGGTCGTCGTGCGCAAGGCCTACGGCGCCGGCCTCTACGCCATGTGTGGCCCCGGCTTCGAGCCCGACGCCTGCCTCGCGCTCCCAGAGGCCATGATCGCGGTCATGGGCCCCTCGGCCGCCGTCAACGCCGTCTACGCCCGCAAGCTCGACGCCATGGAGGACGAGGACGCGCGCGCCGCCGAGCGCGCTCGCCTCGAGGCCGAGTACGCCGAGGACGTCAACATCTACCGGCTCGCCAGCGAGCTCGTCGTCGACGAGCTCGTCTCCAAGGACGACCTGCGCGCCGAGCTCGTCTCGCGCTTCGCCGCCTACGCGTCCAAGACGACCCGGCCCATCGACAAGAAGCGCTCGGTCACGCCCGTCTGAGTGCTCGCGAGTTCGACACGAAGAGGCCCGACCGGTGAACCGGTCGGGCCTCTCTTCGTCTCGTCCTCGAGCGGGAGGGCGTCAGCCCTCGATCGGCTGCATCTTGAACCCGCCGATGAAGTCCCGCTTCCCGACCGGCACGCCCTGGTTGCGCAGGATCGCGTACGCCGTGGTCACGTGGAAGTAGAAGTTCGGGATCGCGAACCCATACAGGTAGTCGTCGCCCATCGCGTACATCGTCTTGGCGAAGGGGAGCGTGATGTGGCGCTCGGAGGCGCCCTCGAAGTCCTCGGCCGAGAACGTCGCGAAGTAGTCGATCGCCTTGTCGAGGCGCGCGTGCAGCTCCTCGAACGTCTGCTCCTCGTCAGGGAACGCCGGCATCGCGTCGGTCTTCCCCGACAGGCGGCCCGCCGCGAACTTGAGCGTGTCCGTGCACGCCTGGATCTGGCGGGTGAGGGCGTGCATGTCCTCGTACAGCTTCGCCTCGAGCAGCGCGTCATGCTCGAGCCCGTGCTCCTTGGCGTGCTCCTCACCCTTGGTGAGGATGCCGTGGAGGTTGTTCAACATATGGGACATCTGCTCGAGGTTCTCGTACATGCGCGCTCCGTCTGGGTCGTGTTCGTTGTCGCCACAAGGTGCGCCCCGACGCGCGCGGGTCAACGCGTGTTCTTGGTGGTGCGGTCCGGTGGGCGTTTCTGGTGTGTGGAGTGTGGTTTGGGGGAGGTTTGGGAGCGTTCGAGCGGGCGGTGAGTCTGGTGCGGGGCGGTTTGGGAGCTTTCGGTTGGGCGTGGTGGAGTTGCGGCTGCCCTCCCCGCCGCCGCTGCGCTTGGCGCTCCCCGCTGGGGAGCTTTGTAACGTGCAGGAATCATGGTGTTTGGTGCGCGGGGGCGCGCTGTTCGGAGGTTCTGGGAGGTGCAAAAGGGGCTGTGGGCTCCCGTGGGCCACCCAGGGCTCATCCTGTCCAGCCAAGGCACTATTCATCCGCGCGCTCCTGGAGCTGTCTCTTATACACATCTCCGAGCCCACGAGACAGGCAGAAATC
>CAJXPN010000156.1 GCA_913058025.1 uncultured Myxococcales bacterium
TCTACACAGAGTAGATCGTCGGCAGCGTCAGATGTGTATAAGAGACAGATCCAGCTCTCACTCTCACATGTGATCGTGGGGCGCGCGCGCGCGTTCCAGGAGATCAGGCCGGAGCACCTGACGTGGTGTGACGCGCGCGATGAGGTCGCCGACCTGTTCGCGCGCATCAAGCCGCGCGCGTCGCGGGCGGGGTTCATCCACGGCCTCGCGGTCAGCCACACGCCCAAGCACGGGGACGACTGGTACGCGGACGCGGAGCGCTGGCGTAAGGAGCTCATGACGGTCATCGAGGGGGGAGGCAAGGCGACGCCGAGGCTCCCGGAGCCCTCGCTCGACCTGGACGAGACGATCGAGGGCGCTCCCGGACCCCACTGGGGTTGGTGGCCTGCGCTCATGGGCAAGACGATCGCGGTGCTCGCGCCCTCGGGGATGTCCGCCAAGGCGCGCCAGCTCGCCGTGGCGTTCTCGGCCGAGGAGCTCCTCTGGATCGACAGCGACACGTTCGGTGAGGCGCCGGATCGCGTCGAGCGCGGCGACGTCGACCTGGTCGTGGCGATCGCGGGGCACACCGAGCAAGAGCTCGCCGCGTCCGCGCGCTCCGAGGGCGTCACGGTCGTGAACGCCAGGACGCTGGACACCCCCGACGTCCGCGCGGCCATCGAGGAAGGCGTGACCAAGCCCGAGTGAGGACAGCGCGCCGGCTCAGAGGTTCTTGAAGAGGGCCTCGAGCTTGGCGCGCGCGTCGTCGACGTCCGAGCGGTCCTCTGTCTCGGGCGTCCCGGGCTTGAAGTGCTCGCAGAAGTTGCCGCGCTCCTTGTCCTTGATGCGCTCGGCTACGGGCTCCCGACAGTCGTGGGCCGAGCTCGTGTCATAGAACACGCAGTTGCGGCACGTGTGGGCGTCTTCTTCACACGAAGGGCAGACCGCGAGGCGTCCGATGA
Source organism: uncultured Myxococcales bacterium (assembly GCA_913058025.1). GTDB lineage: Bacteria > Myxococcota_A > Bradymonadia > Bradymonadales > Bradymonadaceae > CAJXPN01. The sequence goes on from CAJXPN010000156.1 coordinate 942, forward strand.
CGTCGTGGAAGTCGTGTTCGTGGCCGCATGACCAACAGACGAAGTGGATCTTTCTCAATGTCGCTCCTCGCGGTGGGGTGGCTCAGGCCGTCGTGTCCTCCGAGTGTATCAGGCCAGAGGTGCTTGAAAAGGAGGCGCGTAGGGGTGATGGTTCAAATCGTGTCAGAGCGCGATGGTGCAGGCGTCCACAACTATGAGCGAGAAACACGAGAGCGGGGCGGGGATGAAGGCTGGAACGATCTTCGCGCAACGGTACGAGATCGATCGGCTGTTGGGCGAGGGGACCTTCGGCGCGGTCTACCGCGCCTACGACATGTCGAACGGCCACGAGATGATCGCGCTCAAGATCCTCGCGCCCAAGCCCGCGGCCACGAAGATGGAGCCGTTCCGGGTCTCAGCGAGGCGCTTCCAGATCGAGATCGAGACCACGGGCGCGTTGTCTACGCCCCGCGTGCCCATGCTCGTGGGCTCGGGCGTGGACCGTGCGGGGACGCGCTACATGGCGCTGGAGTACGTGGACGGCCGCTCCCTCGATCAGCTCATCTCGCGTTGGCGTCGCCTGGACTTCCCCGTGATCGCCAAGATCATCGAGCACCTCCTCGAGGCGCTCCGTGAGACGCACGCCATCGGGATGGTCCACCGGGACATCAAGCCTCAGAACATCATGGTCAAGAGGGAGACGGGTGACACGCTCCTGATCGACTACGGGATCGCGTCGACCTACCAGAACGTCACGGGGATGCAGGGCGCCGACCTGACGCGTGACGGCGTGGCCGTGGGGACGCTCCCCTATATCGCGCCCGAGATGTTGCTCGGTTCGAGCGCGACGCCTGCCTCCGATCTGTTCTCGCTCGGGCTCGTGATCGGGGAGCTGCTCGCGGCGAAGAGCGTGTTCCCGGACATGGACGATCGGAGCAAGGCGCTCTCGTTGCTCAGCCAGGAGCCGCTCATCCTCCCATACAGACCCGACGCGCCGAGGTGGATGGTCCAGTTCGCCGATGCGTTGCTGGTCAAGGACCCCTCGAGGCGCCCCTCGAACGCGGGTCAGCTCATCGAGCGTGTCCGCGCGCTCAACGCTGCCGGAGTCAACGAGGAGTCGACGGGAGAGTTCCACACGAGCGGTCTGCTTAGGCAGAGCGCCGACGACTTCGAGCCGACTGGCGTGGTGAACATCGAGGACTTGATCTGACGAGTCAGCAGCTCAGGCGTATCGCCCCAGATCGTGTGACCAAAGGGTCTCGAACCACATCAAAGGGGACAGTGGCAGCGCAGACGCGAGCGAGCTGGAGCGACATCGGATGAACGAGAAGTTTACGAACAACCAGCGGGGGACCCCCGTGAGCGGGTCACGTTCGATCTCGCAGCACCACCAGGTGTCGCTCTCGGTGGTGGTGACTTCGAGCTTCGACGCGTTGATCCGCGCGACGCGCCAGCGGGAGGGTGGCCTCACGGGGATGGCGCATCGCATCACGGGGTCCTGGGCGCAGGAACCTTCGGAGCCGATCGTGCTCAAGCCGGACGGGCTCTGGTTCCAGGGCGAGCTCGGACTGGAGGTCAGCAACGAGGCGTGCTGGTGGTTGCTCCCTGCGTTCATGGCCGGCGTGCGTGAGATCCGCATGGAGGAAGACATCCACGGTGAGGACATGGTGCGGCTGGCCCAGGAGCTGGGCATGCTCGAGCTCGGCGGCGCCGCGCTCGAGCACTTCCGCGACTGGCTCTGGGCCGACGGGGCCGAGGGCTTCGACGTGTCGATGAGCCTGAGCTTCTCCGAGGTCTTCGAGCTCCTGGACACAGGCGAGATGAGCGCGGCGATGTTCGGCGCGCCGCGCGCCGAGTCGATCCAGGCGTTCGATGGCGCGCGCGTGGCGTTGCCCAGCGCCGAGATCGCCGCGGCGTCCCTGCGCCCCGAGTTCAACGTGGCGCTGGACATGTTCTCGCAAGGGTTCAAGCACCGGGCGTTCGAGCTGACCGCCGAGCTCGTCACGGGCGTGAGCGATCGCGTCGAAGACGGCGGCCACTGGACCTGGGCCGAGGCGGACGCGATCCTCGCGCACCCTCAGCTCCGCGAGGCCATCGACCCGTGGCGCCTGGCGCGGCGCGTGATCTCGAGGATGCGCCATGACCTGGGCCCGTCGATGCTCACGCGGCTCGTGCTCGTCTACGAGGCCGAGGACCCCTTCTTCCAGCGTATGCGTCAGGCGATGGAGCAGGAGGGCGCGGCGACGGTCGTGGCGCGCGCGGTCGATCTGAGCGACGAGGCGGTGCGTGAGAAGACCCTCGAGTGGTTACGCGCGCGCGGCGACTCCGAAGGGCTCGCGTGGATCGCTATGTTCGTGCGCGCCGCGAGTGACGGGGGGTTCTCCGAGTTGCTCTCGGTGATGCTGCGACAGCGCGACGTGCTCGAGGTCCGCCGCATGGTCGACGAGGAGGCGCTCGCCGAGAAGACCGCGGTCGCCTACGCGAAGGCGATGGTGGGGGCGGGGTGCGCGCCGGACACGCTCGCGTCGTTGCTCGCCAACGTGGACGTCGACGCGTCGGCGTGGGTGATGTCCGATCTCGACGACTTCTACCTCATGTCATTGGATCGTCCGCTCAAGAACGCGCTCATGAGGGGGAGCAACGTGGCGATCGAGCGCCTGGTCCCTGCGCTCATCGCTCGCCAACAGCCGGGGCTGCTCCAGATCATCGGCCAGGTCATGAACGCCCGGAAGGATCCGTGGCTGCGCAAGGTCCTCATCGAGGCGTGCTCGGCGCTCATCGACGCCGACATGGCCAAGGACTACCTCCTACCGCTCGTGCGCGCGCGCTCGGTCGGGGGCGCCGCGCGAGAGGTCGCGCTCGAGCAGCTCAAGCGCCGCGAGGACGTGCTCGAGGAGGCCGTCAAGTTTCGCTTCTCCGAGTTCTTCGAGAACCAGGACTTCCGCGAGCGCATCAAGACCGACAGGCAGCGGCTCAAAGACAAGCGACGCGCCGAGGAGGGTGAGCCATGAGCGAAGAGCGCGACCAAGCTCGCGATCAGGCTCCGATGATCGCGGTCATGCGCGACATGTACGTCCTGCTCAAGACCGCCGCCGCCCACGGCGCCGAGCACCCCCTCTACGCGTCCGTGGCCGAGCGCCTGGTGGGGCGAGTGGAGGAGGTCAAGCCGCCGTTCTCGCTCCAGTTCGTGCGCGGCGGAGTGTTCTGGCAGCGCGAGCTCCTGGCGATGGACGCCGAGCTCTACGAGCGCGCCACGGTCGTCGCCAAGAGCCTGGACAACCTCGGGGTCCACGAGGTCAACTTCTCCAAGGTCCCCAAGGCCGAGGGGGTCCGGGCGTTCGGCGTGGCGTTGGGCCGCGGCATGATCGGGCCATCCGACGACCTCGACACGATCAAGGTCGAGGGGATGAGCTGGCGCCGCATCCCGAACGCCTCGTGGGGCGAGGATCAGGAGGACATCGACACGGAGCTGTTCGCGCTGACCCAGGTCGCGCTGGCGGTCCAGGAGGCCGACGCGCTCTACAAGATCAGAGAGGAGGGCTGGTCGTTCAAGAAGGGCCTCTCGATCGTCCGCAGGCTCGAGCGCGCGATGGAGGTCGAGCACTCGGCGGCGGTCCGCGCGATGGAGCTCGCGCCCGGTGGCTGGACGCCGGCTCGTCGCGCAGTGAGCGCCGCGCTCAACGTCGCGGGCTCGCTGGCGCGCGTGGGCTCGTCCAAGGGCACGCGGCGTTCGAGCGCGCACGTCGCGCTCGCCGTGGGGATGTATGGGTTCGGCGAGCGCGCTGGAGAGCCCGTGGACGTGGCCGCTGCTCATGCGCTCGAGAAGACCCTGGGGATGCCCGCGACCGCGCGCACGGGCGTCTCGCCACACCGCCTGCGCGCCAGCGTGATCATCCACCAGCTCGCGAAGGCCTCGGTCACCGACTGGTTGCCGGTCTGCCATGTCATCCAGTTGTGCTACGAACTCGAGGTCGAGCGCGTCCCTGAGGGCGTGTCCTTCGACCTGACGCTCGCCGACCTCATGGCGCTCGCGGCCCAGGAGATGGGCACGGCGTTCGCGCCGACCTGGGTCAAGGTCCTCATCGACCTCCACGGCGAGGCGCCCTGTGGCGCCTACGCTCGCGCGGCGAGCGGTGAGATCGGCGTCGTGCTCGGCCCGTGCGACGGGGGGCACGAGCTCCTCGTGGGCGCGCGCGTCCTCAAGGTCACGGGCGCGCTCGAGCTCGTCACGTCGGCGCAGGCTCACGGGTTCGGTTGAACGGTTCGCTTCGAAGGAGGTTCGTGTGACGTTGGAGAGAGGGCACCGCGTGCTCGGCAGGTATGTCGTCGAGAAGCTGCTCGGTCAGGGCGCGATGGGTCAGGTCTACCTGGCGCGTCACGAGCTCCTGGACATGCACGTGGCGGTCAAGGTGTTGCTCTCCGACGACCACGAGGAGCTGCGCGAGCGGTTCGCGCGCGAGGCCAAGCTGATGGCGCGCGTGCGCCACGCCAACGTCGTGCAGATCCTGGACTATGGGTTCCTCGACGACGGCGAGCCCTGCATCGTGATGGAGTTCCTGGACGGGAAGGAGCTCGCGGAGGCTCGCCGCCCCGCGCCCTGGCGTCGCGCCGTCGAGTGCGTCACGCAGATCCTCGAGGGGCTCCAGGCGGTCCACGGCGCGGGCGTCCTGCACCGCGACCTCAAGCCCTCCAACGTGGTCATGATCGGACCTCGTGGGACGGTCGCCAAGCTCGTCGACTTCGGCATCGCGCGGCCCGCGTCGCGTGGCGAGATGCGTCTGACCCAGACGGGCATGCTCATCGGGACCCCGGCGTTCATGTCGCCCGAGCAACTCCTGGGCGCCGACGGCATCGGCGAGGCCACCGACGTCTACTCGTCCGGGCTCATCCTCTACGAGCTCCTACAGGGGGCGCTGCCGTTCGGCGACTCCATGAACGCGATCATGAAGAGGCTTCGCCACGACATCCCCGCGCCCGTGCCGCCCGAGCCCCGGCGCGCCTGGCCCGAGGGCGTCACGGAGGTCGTGCTCGAGATGCTCGCCGCCGAGGCGGGCGCGCGACCCACGACCGCGCAGGCGATCCGACGGCTCCAGGCGATCACCGCCGAGGCCACGGCCGTCGCCCCCGGCGGCGGCGCAGGGATCCTGCGCGGAGTGGGCAAGTCACGCCGCACGACCTCTCCACATGGAACGGAGCGGCCGCGTCACACGACCTCTCCACGCGAGGTGTCGACTCCGCGGAGCGCGCCGAGCGTGGTCGAGCACGACGTGGACCCTCGGGGTGAGACGCTCGTGGGTCAGGGCGGTCGTGGGGGCGCGTCCGCGCTCTCACGGACGGTCGCGGCGGCCCCGCGCTCGACGCCATCTCCAGAGCCCGCGCATACCCACGCGTCGGTCACCTCGACGCCCTCGGGCGGCGTCATCGCGCCGATGGAGCTCGACGAGGAGCGGGTGCGCGCGGTGGTCGTGGTCAAGCTGCCGTCTTCAAGGCTCCGCTCTCGCGAGGATCGCGCCTGGTTGGGCGCGCTGCTCGGCGAGCGAGGCCGGGGCTTCACCATGGGCGCGCAGCTCTGGATCGCGATCGTGCGCGAGCACGCCGACCACGCCGCGCTCGAACTCACCGCCTCCGTCGTGTCCCAGATCGAGGCGCGCTACGGGCACATGGCCGAGGCCGACGCGGGCCTCGTGGGTGAGGACTTCTCGCTCACTGGCGCCACGCTCAGCGGCGCCGCGCCGCTCCCTCCCGAGCTCGCGAGCCTCATCGAGGGGCTCCACGGTTGACGCTGGCGCCGCCTGCCTCGTCCTGCCATCATCCTCGACAGTGAACCGGTGAGGACCGCCGAGCCCATATGTGCGCTCGGCCTCACGCGTTCCATGTATCGAAGGTATTGATCGTGTCATTGACCGCAGGCGAGAAGATCCTGGGGGGGCGCTACGAGATAGAGGGCGTCCTCGGCAAGGGGAGCATGGGCGTGGTCGTGGGGGCCGTCCACCTGCGCTCTGGGACCCGCGTCGCCGTCAAGGTTCTCGCCGAGCTCGACCCGACCAACGCCGAGCTCATGCTCAAGCGCTTCGAGCGCGAGGCGAAGCTCCTCTCGAGGGTCACCTCACACCCGAACATCGTCTCGCTGCTCGACCACGGCGCGCTCCCATCGGGCGAGCCCTGCCTCGTGATGGAGTACGTCGAGGGGACCGACCTCGAGCGCGTGCTCGAGCGTGAGGGTAGCCTTGCGTGGCGATCGGTCGTCCCGATCGCGCGCCAGATCCTCGAGGCGCTCGAGGCGGTCCACGGCGCGGGCGTCCTGCACCGCGACCTCAAGCCCTCCAACGTCCTCCTCACCGGTGAGGCGCTGGACGTCGTCAAGCTCGCGGACTTCGGCGTGGCCAAGCAGCTCGACGACGAGGCCACCCGCCTCACGCGCACCGGCCGCATCGTCGGCACGCCGCTCTACATGGCGCCCGAGCAGATGCTCCAGCTCCCCATGACCACCTCGTCCGACCTCTACGCCCTCGGGCTGATGCTCCACGAGCTCATCGCCGGCGCGATCCCCTTCGGCAAGAACCTCAAGGGCGTGCGGCGGAGGCTGCGCGACGAGCTCCCCATGCCCAACTCGCCCTCGCACCGGCCTCAGGTCCCCGCGGCTCTGCGCGAACTGATCGTGAACATGACACGGATCGACCCCGACGAGCGCCTCGACCTCGTCGAGGCGCTCGCCGCGTTCGACGCGCTCGACCTCACCGAGGACGGCCCGTCGCTGTTCGAGGTGACCGACCCCGGGTTCTCGTTGGCGCGCCCGAGCTTGCCGTCCCGAGAGGCTCACGGGCTCCTCATCGCCAGGCTGGGCTCGCGTGTGCTGCGCCGCCGGTTCGAGCGCAAGCAGCTCGATCAGTACGTCAAGGGTATCGGCACGGCGATCGTCGTCGACAACACCGACTGGGTCGCCTCGCTGACCTGCGACGACGCCGACACGCTCGAGGCCACCATCGAGGCGCTCGTCGACACCATCGCGGTCGTCCACGTGGACTCGTCGTGTGTCCTGTCTCTTATACACATCTGACGCTGCCGACGATCTACTCTGT
>CAJXPN010000157.1 GCA_913058025.1 uncultured Myxococcales bacterium
GGCAGGGTCAGATGTGTATAAGAGACAGGACCAGAGCGTGAGGTCGAGTGAGAACCCGTCGGCCGAGGGCGAAAGAGTCGTGACGTCGGGGCCGATCGAGGCGATCGACACGGTCTGGCTCTCCGCGTCGTCGGCCCATCGGGCGCGCAGCGGGGTCCACGCATCGAGCGTGACCTCGGCGTCGACCGTGGTCGACCTCAGGTCCTCTCCGAGCAGCTCGACGGAGCCGCCCGGCAGCGACCAGGACGCCTCGATCGGACGCGCGAGGCGAGCGAGCGGGAGCGCCTCGAGCGACCACGTCAGGCGCGCCTGCGGGTCGCCGCGCTCGAGCTCCCAGACGAAACGAGCGCGCGCGCCGTCGATCTCGCCCTCACCGGTGATGACGGTGCGGGTGTCCGAGCGCGCGGTGGACCAGGTCAACGCGGCGCCCTCGGGCAGCGGCGTGGGGACGAGCTCGAGCTCGCCCACGGTGAAGGAAGGTCCCGCCTCACCCACGGCCACCGAGATCGACTCGCCGGAGCCGGCGAGCGCCCACTCCTCGAGCGCTGGCGCGCCCTCGGTGTCGGTGGAGTCCGAGGCATCGGGGGCGCCGTCGCGGCCACCTGATGCGTAGATCGCGAGGCCCGCGACGATGGCGACGATCGCCCCCCCGGCGCCAGCGAGTTTGAGGTGTGTCGGGTCCATGACGTCTCCTGTGCGTGCGTCATCCTGATCGCGTGCGACGCGCGCTTTGGCGCGCGGAGCGCATTGTGTCATCATTGGAGCCGATCGTGTAGAAACTGGCCGCCCGAACCTCTCGGGCACTTCACAGCCCCGTTGAAGGAGTCCAACGACCCGATGGCTCTAGGCAAATTCAAGCTCAGCGAAACCCTCCGCTTTCTGTCTCACCGCATCAACGCGATCGCGCGCCGCCCGAACGTCTCGCTCGACGTCGAGCCGGACGGCGGCCCGTCGCACCCGGGCGGAGATGTCTCCGCGCGCGTCGTCCTACGCTCGGACGACGAGGCGCACACCATCGACTACATCGCGCTCACGATGCGCGGCACGGTCCAACGCGACGGCGCATGGCGCGATTACACCGAAGGCGCAGAGGTCGCGCAAGGGATGAGCGTCCCCGCGTCGCACGAGGTCGTGCTCCCGGTGATCATCTACATCCCCGAGGACGCCGTCCTGTCGGCCGACGGCGGCTCCTGGGTCCTGGAAGCGCGCGCGATCGTCGACGGCGCCGTGGACCCGCGCGCGCAGCTCGACTTCGAGGTCACGCTCGCAGGCGACTCCTCAGAGGAGGAGTGACTCCCGTGGGTTGGACGCTCCCCGCGTCCAACCCACGGGACTCTCCCTCACGAACCTCCCAAAACAAGGAAGGACACCATGCGAAGCTCCCACATCGCGCTCTTGCTCACGACGACTCTGGCCTTTGCCTGCGACGGCGGCGGTGGTGACGCCAACAACGCCAACAACACCGGAGGCGGCGTCCAGGCGTGCCCGTTCACCTTCCCCGAGCCGACGGAGACGTTCGCCCCCGCGGCCTCCCCCGCGCTGCTCACGTTCGGGGTCTTCCCCGACGTCGACGTCACGGAGGTCAACGTCGATGGGAAGGGCGTGCAGTACACCGCCGAGGTCTTGCACCCCGTCGCCAACAGCACCATCAGCCCCTCCATCCTCTACATCCAGAACCTCCTGGGGCCCTCGATCCTGTTCACACCCGACGAGATCGAGGCCGAGGTCACCCGGCTCGAGAACAACGCCGTCACGCTCTTCCGCGCGACGACCTCGAACACCACGATCACGCTCGGGGGCCAGGAGGTCGACGTGCTCGTGGCCAAGTCCGACATCGACATCATCATGACGATCTTCGTCCCCATCGATGGCGGCGACTTCATCGTGCCGGTCAGCCTGGGAGTCTACGCGGCGACCGCTGGCTGCGGTGCGACGCTCGAGGAGACGTTCGAGGACCTCAAGGCGAGCGTGTCGCTCAACGCCGCGACGACCTACAACGAGATCGAGACGGTCGTCGACGCCAAGGCCGACAAGTCGAACTGAGGTAGGCAGGGAGGGCGCTCAGAACGTCGAGCGCTCTCCCGTGTGCCCGCACCCCGCGCAGCGCATATCGAACGCGCGGATGAAGTAGAGCGCGACGCTCACGAACGCCAGGAACGCGAACAGGCGCATACCGTACGTCTGGACGAGCGTGCCCCAGGAGGTCCCGCCAGGGAGCACGAAGGGGAGCGCGCCGACGACCGCAGTCAGCCCGAACATCCCGCGCCCCGTCCACCCCAGGTTCACCTTCTCCGAGCCACAGCTCGGGCAGACGAGGTCCCCGCCGGAGGGCACCGCGAGCTCCCGCTCGGCGGCCTCCAGCGCGCCCTCCGATTCGAAGTCGAGCTCGTCCCACTCCTCGTCCGGCCCCACCTCGATGTCGGCGAGGATCGCGCGCGCGCGCTCGATCTGGCTCTCCGGAACCCTGAGCTTCACGCCACCGTAGGCAAGCGAGTACGCCGGCGCGGTGGCCACGATCTCCTCGTCCTCGAGGAACGCGTCCACCCCCTCCTCGTTGAGACGCGCGCGCATGATGTTCGCGGTGATCGGCTCGTTGTACGCGGCGATGACTCGGGTCGGCTCCATCTGCATCGTCTCCTCCTCTTCGTTCGGCGCCGCGCGAGAGCGTGACGCGTAGGCCAAATGGAAGGCCCACATATGAGTAACGCTCGGGGGCCACGATCTCTTCTCGAGCCGTGTGTTTTCTCAACCAGACCCACGGGACGTGAACATCGTTCTCACATGCGGGGCCGCGACGGGAACGTCGTTCACTGCCCCGGACGCGCTCGCGGTGTCGACCGCTTCGGTGGGCGTTCATCAAGGCGGCGCGCTGCATCCTGGCACGCTTCGAGCAGTCGGAACCACGAGCGCGACGCCCTGCCACGACACCCGAGTCACCTCATGAGACGACGCATCGCCCCGATCGCCCTCGCGCTCCTCGCCATGGCCATGATGACCCTCGCGTCGCCATCGACCGCGCGGGCACACGACGCGAACTTCGCGCGCTGGGACATCCGCGCCTCCGATGAACGACTCACGGTGCGGCTGAGTACGTCGCAGGCCGCGATCCACCACAGCCTCACCAGCGCATACCCCGAGGAGAAACTCTCTGGGAGCTCGCCCGACGTGTACGGCCGATGGCTCGAGGTGTTCCTGAGCGCCAACGTGCTCGTGCGAGAGGGGGGCGAGGCGCTGCCGCTGATCGACACGAAGATCGTCTACGGGCACGCATCCGACGTCACCATGACGTTCGCGCGCACCCGCCCTGGAGCGCTCCGGGCGCTCTCGGTGGACCTGAGTGGGTTCTCCGAGCGGCCCGACCAACACCACCTCGTCTACGTGCATCAAGGCGACGAGCGCTCACGCTTCATGCTGAACGCGCGCGCGGGTGCGGTCCTGGATTGGCCGCCCTCACGCACTCAGACGTTGGGGGAGCGCGCACGCGAGCGGAGCGGGCTCGGCGCGCTCCCCCACCCCGCCGCCACCGTCGCCACCGCCATCATCTTCGCCGCGGTGCTCTCGCTCACACCCCACACTCAATGAACCAGCACACGACCTCGACACCCGACAGGACCACGCACATGAACGCCTACAGCAAGACCACACTCGCGCTCGCGCTCAGCATGAGCATGAGCATCTCGATCACCGCATGCGGCGGTGAGGAGGACGACGCGAACAACGCGTCGAGCGAAAACAACACCGCGGGCAACAACACCGCGGGCAACAACACCGCGGGTGGCACGAACAACGTGGACGGAGACTGGACGTGTGAGGCCATGGCCGCGCTCTTCGTGAACACCCCAGAGACGACCTCCACGCAGGACTGCAGCCTGTCTGACGGCTCCACCGCGACGTGCTGCAACTTCACGTTCGGCTCGGACCTCGTCGAAGACGGCCCCTATTGCCCCGGAAGCAAGACCTCACCGGCGCCCTACGGGCTCTCCGTCTACGACGGCGCGACCAACCCTGGCCTGCGCCCGTTCAACGGCGACTACCTCCAGGACATCGAGGACGACGGCTACGACCCCATGGTCGACGACGACGGCAACACGAACATCGTCACCAGCCTCCAGGGCGGCGCGAGCGACGGCTCGAACTGCCTGGCGATCGACCAGGACGGCGGCCTGACCATCGAGGTCAACGTCCCGCTCAACCCCAAGATGGCGTCGGCCGCGACGACGCTGCGTGAGGTCGAGAACCTCGGCGTCTCCATCCACGGCGTTCCCAGCACCGGAGACCCCCCCTCGGCCACGATGGGGCCTTCGATGGGCGGCCCGGGCGGCGGCGACTCCACCGCGATCAACGTCCCCTCCATCGGCTCATGCGGCGCGCACCCAGACCCTGGCGGATACCTCCACGATCACTTCATCCCCCAGGTCATGAACTCCGTGCTCGCCGCCCAGGGCATCGGCACCGACGAGGTCGAATGCACCCGCTACACGCAGACCACCACCGGCCTCTACGGCTTCGCCAAGGACGGACACCCCATCTACTCCTCGCGTGACTCCGAGGGAGAGATCCCAGGAGACCTCGACGCGTGCCAGGGTCACACCTCGGCCACCGACGAGTTCCCCGATGGCGTCTACCACTACCACGCCTCCGAGACCGCAGCGCCCAACTTCATGAGCTGCCTCTCCGGCGTCGCGGTCTCCAGCTCGTTCTCCTACCGCTGAGCCGTCGGCTGGCGATCTGGTCCACCGCACATCAGCCGCCGCGGCCCCTCTCGGCCTTCACGCGCTCGCGCGTCAGCGCCGGCGTCGTGCCCGTCCACCGCTTGAACGCGCGGTGGAGCGCTCGAGGCTCCGAGAACCCCAGCAGCCACGACAGCTCGGCCACAGAGACCTCGGACTCGAGGTGCTCGAGCGCGAGCGCGTGACGTACCCGGTCCAGCAACCCCGCGTACGTCACACCGTCCGACCTCAGGTGCCGCTGGAGCGTACGCGAGCTCATCCCCATCGACCTCGCGACCTCCGCCACCGACGGCGCACCTCCCACCAACGCGCGCCAGAGGTGCGAGCGCGCGCGCTCGGACACGCTCGACTCCGCGTGCAGGTGGTGGCGAGAGGCGGCCTGGGCCACGAAGTAGGCGTGGAGGATCTCGTCGCCCGCGGGCATCGGCCAACGCATCGCCGCCGCGTCCATCGCCACGCGCATCCACGGCGCGTCGAACCTGAGCGAAGCCCCCGCGGCGATCTCTTCGTAGGGCGCAGGGTCCTTGGGAGCCTCGAAGGGCAACCAGATCTCATGCAGCGGCAGCGCCCGACCCATCAGCCGCTGCGTCCCTCCCACCAGGTCCGAGAGCGCCATGTCCGCGAGCACGCGGTGCGCCGGGCGCTCCGGCCCGAGCACCCTCCAACACACGCTGGCCACGCCACGTGACTCCTCACACCACATCTCCTCGGCGTCGCTCCACAGCCCCTTGAACTCGATCACCCGAGCGAGCGCCACCTCGAGGGTCGCGCTCGTGTAGATCAGGTACCCGATGACCCCGAAGAGCTCGACCCCCCAGCCCTCGGTCATCGTCAGGCCGACCGGCGCCTCACCTCCGCCGAGCTCTCGGACCACGAACTCGAGCGCGTCGAGGAACCGCGACACCGGCAGCCGATCATCCGCTCCTCCTCGCTCACCTCCCTCCAGGCCGAGCGCTTCCATGACGGCGGCCTCCTCGACACCGCGCTCGCACGCCCACTCCACGAGGTGGCGCGCCGGCCTGCTCGACATCGTCCTCATCCTCGCTCCCTCATGGCGCCTCGAACCACACGCTCTGGCGCGCTCGGTCCCTCACGGGGCGCCCGAACGCCGTCATCATCATCACCGACACACCAAAGGAGGATGCAGATGCCGCGCAGCGAACGCCAGGAGATCATCGAGAACCAGTGGTACGCCGTCACGACGAGCCAGGCGCTGGGCAAGAAGCCGCTCGCGCTCGAGCGCCTCGGCGAATCACTCGTCGCGTGGCGCGACGCCAACGGGCGAGCCGTCGTTCAGCTCGCAGCGTGCCCACACCGCGGCGCGAACCTGTCGCTGGGGCGCGTCCGGGACGGCTGCCTCGAGTGCCCCTACCACGGCTTCCGCTTCGACCCGCGAGGCGCCTGCGTCGAAGCTCCCTGCGAGGGCCCCGACGCGAAGCTGCGCAAGGACCTCGTCGCCCGCACGTTCACCACGCGCGAGGAGCACGGGGTCGTCTGGCTGTGGCGCGGCGACCGCCCGCCCGCCGACGAGCTCCCCTGGTTCGCGGACTTCGACGTCACCCTCCAACGCGTGTGCCTGACCACCTTCGCCTGGGACGTCTCGTTGAGCCGAGTCGTCGAGGGCATGATCGACATGCACCACTTCCCATTCGCGCACCGGCGGTTCTCCTACGGCGTCGGGACCATGCTCGACCCGTTCACCGCCGAGCTCGATGGTGACACCGTCGTCACACGCGGCACGCTCCGCAGGCCCGAGCAGGACCCAGCCGACGGCATCACGATGGACTTCCGCGTCCGCATGCCCGCCACCATATCCGTGCTCCTGACACCGAAGCTCCAGGGGCTCGTGGTCCTGTGCCCCGTCGACGACGACTCCACCTGGGGGGCCGTCTTCTACCGGCAGGACTACGTCACGCTACCTGTCCTCGGACGCTGGCTCACGAGGCTCGCGCTCGTCTCGGAGATGCGCCTCATCCAGCCCGACGACGAGCGGATGCTCCTCTCCAGCGAACCCACCCACAGCGACCCGCGCGTCAACCACTACGTCCGCGCCGACGCCGGGATCGCGATGTGGCACAAGCTCAAGGCGAAAGCGTCGCGGGACGCACAGCGCGAACCTTCCCCATGAACCGCAGCGACCGCCCGGCGAACGGGTGGTTCCCGTCGAGCTTGACGATCTCCTCCCCGACCGATGACACGTGGAAGAGCAACGGCGCGGCAGAGAGCCCGTCCACCTCGAGCTCCACGACCATCCCCTCCACGAGCCCCTCCGGCAGGCTCGCCCTCTTCACCTTCTGCACGAGCTGGCTGTTGCGCGGGCCGAACGCCTCGTCCTCGGGGACCACGAACTCGAACGTATCGTCGGGCGCCAGGCCCGACAGGCGCGACTCGAACCCCGCGGGCATCTGCCCTCGCCCCACCACGAACGCGTGGGGCTGGATCGCGCGGTCCCGATCGAGAACCTCGTCGGTGCCATCGTCCACGACCACGAAGGTCACCTCCACGAGGTGACCTTCAGCCACCACCAACGCTCCATTCGACATCTCAGGACCTCCTCACGCCTTGCCAGGCAGGTGCTCGGCGAGCCAGGCGAAGCGCTCCGTGAGCTCCCCGCGCCAGACCACACACGCCTGCTCCCAGGCTCGACCCGCGCCACTCTCCTCGACCGTCGCCGCGCCCAGGTTCGCCGCCGCGAGCGCCGGGACCAGCGGCGAGAGCGACCCGCTGAACGCGTACGACGCGTCCTTCGGGAGCTCACACGGGAGGTTGTCCACCGCCATCACGGTCACCCCGCCAGACTGGACCCCGGGCACGGACTCCCCCGTCTCGGGGATGTAGGTGAAGTTGGGCTCCTCGGGCGTCGTCGCCGAGCTCGTGATCTCGACGGACCCCTCGATGTCACACGTGATGTCGCCGATCACGCGCAGCCTGGGCCTCTTCACCTTCGCGAACAGCGCGTCGATCGCCACGCGCGGGATGAACCGGGGGTAGCGCTCGTCCCAGTAGATTCCGTGCAGCACGAGCGTCGCCCTGGGCAGGTGCTTGCCCGAGAAGACCTCCTCGTACCTGTCCGGGTGCTCGATGTACTCCGCCACGTCGACCTTGCCGCGGCCACGCCGCGAGACGAGCTCAGGGATGTCGAACGTCGACGCGTACACCTGACCCCTGGCGCCCCCTCGACCGAGCTGCTCGAGCGCGCCGCGCGCCACGAACCTCGCGCCGAGCGCCTCGAGCAC
>CAJXPN010000158.1 GCA_913058025.1 uncultured Myxococcales bacterium
TACGAGATTTCTGCCTGTCTCGTGGGCTCGGAGATGTGTATAAGAGACAGGCGCCTGATCGACATGCTCGAGGAGGACGACGACATCGAGAACATCTACCACAACATGGAACTCAGCGATGAGGTCGCCGCCGCGCTCGAGGCCGAGTGAGCCCCGAGCCAGACCTCGCGCCCCGCGCGTCGCCCGCCTCGTCTCACGAGGCGGGCTCTTTTTCGATGTCCTCACCGAGACTGGTAATGACTTAAGACATAATATTTGTAGGGAGGTTCTCTCCCTCGACGCCGCTGGAATGCGCGCTCGTCGAGCTTCGGTTGGGCTCGTCTCATCGTCGCTTTCCCTCATCGGGCGCCGCGTCCTCTCGAAGAACACCCATATGACACGCATCGGCCTCATATCGGACGTCCACGCTCAGCTCGACGCGCTCGAGTCTGCGCTCGACGTCCTCACCAGGCGAGGCGTCGACCGGGTCCTCTGCGCCGGCGACCTCGTCGACAAGGGCCCCGACGGGGACGCCGTCATCGAGCTCGTACAACGCCGGCTCATACCCTGCGTCCGCGGCAACCACGACGAGTCCGCGGCTCGACATCACCAGCTCACCCCGTGGCCTTCGGAGTCCGACCGGGAGCTCAGCGAGGACTCCGTCGACTACCTCCTCGAGCTCCCCCTCACCCGCTCCTACCTCATCGACGGCCAGCGCCTCCTGCTCGCCCACGGCATCCCCACCTCCAACCGGATCTACTTCTTCCCCGACCGCGGCAAGCCCAAGGAGCTCAAGCGCTGGGCGCGTAACCCCCAGCACGACTACGTCGTCCTCGGCCACACCCACAGGCCGATGGACGTCGACTGGCTCGGCGCGCGCTACCTCAACCCAGGCTCCGTCTCCAAGACGAGGCCTCGCGACAGCCACACCTGCGCCATCCTCACGCTCCCGTCGGGTGAGTTCGAGGTCATCGAGCTGTGATGAGAGCTGCGGCTGGCCTTCGCGCTGAAGCTGTTAGGGGTACCCTCAGCTCATTTTATTATGTAGACATTGCATATAGGCCGCGCGAGTGATTCGCTCACCACGAGTCACCCCGCCAGATTTCCGCCTCCTCACTCTGCGCGTCCTCGACCTCGTCTCGGTCGTCCTCCTCGATCGGCGCCTTCGCCGCCGCCTCGAGCGCCTCGAGCGCGTCGCGCATCCCCGCCTTCTCCTCGTCGTCGGTCAGCCAGTGGTCTTCGAGCCTGGCGACGGCGAGCCGAGCGGGCTCCAGCATCCTGAGGTAACCGTGCTCCTCGCACTCGTCGATGATCATGATCAGGCCGGCCGCCGCGAGCTCGCGTGCCTCGACGACCCCGACGAGCCGTTGGGCGAGCTCCTGGCTCCACACCTCATGGAGGCCGTTGGCCCAGTAGGTGTACACGTCGTCGTGGCACGCGAGGCCGAGCGCCTCGACCCTGGCCTCCAGGGCCCAGAAATCCAAATCCCCCATGGCGTCGGCGAATTCGAGGTCCTGCTCGAACCCATGCTTCACGTACCGGACCAGAGACCGGTACACCGCCCCGAAGCCCTCCGCGCCCTCACCAGCGAACGACCCGATCATGAAGCACGCGAAGAGGTGCGCGTCGCGCACGAGGAGTTCTGCCACCTCGTCGTCGATGTCTCCGTCGATGTCTTCGTCGAACTCCTCGCCCAGCTCTTCGGCGAGCTCGGCAGCGAGCGCGACGTCGACCTCGTCGAGCATCGTCCGACGCGCCTCCTCGATGAGCTCGTCGACGTTCACCACGCTCCTGGCGTGTCGCGCGAGCGCCGTGCCCGTGTCCGGGTCCGCCCGGACGATCGCCCTCACGCGCGCGGCGCACCACTCCGGCGTGCCCTGGTCGATGCCGTCGATCCGATCGATCGCCCACCCCATGAGGAGCTCGCGGTCTCTGGCGCCTCCGCGCGCGCGCTCCTGAGCGACCGCGCGCGCTTCGGGCGTGCCCGGGTGACCCGCGAGCAGCGCGCGCGCGGCCAACGTCGACGAGATCTCATCCCGAGCGCGGCTCAGCTCCAGCAGCGCCGCCGCGTCTGGTACGTCCTCCTCTCGCTCGAAGAGGGCCTTCTTCAACGCCATCATGTCCTCTATGAGCGCCGACCTGTCCTCGACCGTCGGTCCGTGCTCGGGTCCCCAGTTCGAACCCGCAGGGCACCACGCGACCTTGAGCCCGAATGAGACCTCGAAGGTCTTGTCGCAGGCTCCCGAGAAGCGACCGCTCAAGTCGCCGAGCGCCCTCTCCGCGTCGGCGTCGAGCAACAGCGCGAACCGCGCTGCGTCTCTTGACACCCTCAGCGCGTCGAGGACCCCGACTCTGTCCGCCTCGTTCATGTCCAGCTTGAGCACGATGTCGTTCGTCGAGCCCAGGAAGTTCAGCCCGCCCATGCCGCTCGCCCCGTAAAGCGTCATCCACGACTCGTGGCTGACTGGGCCGTCGAATTCGATGTCGAGGCTCTCCGATTCGTCGTCGCTACTGATCCTCCCCTTCCACCTGTATGGAGCGAACGCGGAGGTCCACGACGCGTACTCGAGCGCCATCGGCCCCTCCGGGTCCATGGCGAGGCGCCTGTCGTTGTTCCTACGCGACTTCGACGCCCTCTTGATGACGATGCCGATGACGAGCATCGCCACGAGCAGCGCAGGTATACCGAGCATCATCGCCGACGCGATCGTTGGTCCGTCCATGTCTTCATCCTCGTGGTCGTTTGCCTGGGAGGCGTGGTTCTAGTGTCCTCGAGAGGTCTTCGCGGGTCGTGGTGATTCCTCCACTTCTTCGAGACCCCCTGACTCGCTTGGCGTCGACATCGAGATCCCTCCGCCCTCGCCGACCGACAGCGTGAGCTGTCCGCCGTCACGCTTCGCCCCCGCGAGCACCTTCTCGAGCGCCTTGAGGTGCTCCCGGACCATCACCATGTCGACCTCGTCGGTCGACCAGTGGTCGCTGACCCTCGAGGCGGCGAGGCGGCCCGGCGCGAGCATCCGGACGTCCTCCTGGGTGACGGACTCCTCGAGGATGGCGCAAAGGCCCTCGGCCCCGATCGCCTCGGAGGCGACGACCTCGAGCAAGCGAGCCGCCAGCGACGGCCTCCACACGGCTCCGAGCGCGTGGGACCAGAACGTGTAGACGTCGTCGCGCGCTGCGGTCCCCAGCGCGCATGACACGAAGTCCTCGTGCCACGCGTTCAGGTCACCCATCACCTCGGAGAAGGAGAGGCTTCGCTGGTAGCTCCATTCGACGTACTCGATGAGCTCGGAGTAGGCGACGGCGAAGTCGCGCGCGTCGGCGTCTCCCCTGAACGAGCCGAGCAGGAAGAGCGCGAAGTAGTGACCGTCGCGGCGCCGCAGATCCGGTGGGGTCGAGCTCTCCTCTCCGAACCGTACGTGCGCTTCCCTCACGAGCTCCTCGATGAGGTGAACCCGTCGCGCATGGCGCGCGAGCTCAAGGCCCATCTCGACGTCCGCGCGAACGATCGCGTCGACGCGCGCACTCAGGCGCTTCTCATCGGTCGCATTCAGGACGCCGAGCGCCTCCTCGTCCAGAGACCAACCCAGCGCCAGCGCGCGGTCTTCTGCGCCTCCACTGAGCAACCTCCGTGTGATGTCTTCGGCCTGTGGCGAGCCCGCGTGGAGGACCATGAGCGCCCGCTTCGCGAGCACCGAGCGTACCTCGGAGCCCTCCTCGGCGATCGCCAGGAGCTCCGGGGCATCCGGCGTGGCGATCTCCTCGTCCCTCAAGAGCGCATCCTCGAGCGTCATCATGTGTCCGATGAAGGCGCCGTGGTCCGTGAGCGCGCGCGCGGACTCCTCGTCCCACGCCTCCATGGGGAGCTTCCATGAGACCTGGAGACCCCACCGAAGCTCGAGCTCCTTCCAACACTCCAAGGTGAAGCAACCGCTCAACGCCGTCAGCGCCGCCTCCGCCTCCGGGTCGAGCCTCATGAGCAGGCGAGTCGACTTGCGCGGCACACGCAGCGCGTCACACGCGCCAACCCGTGACGCTTCGTTGAGGTCGAGCGACAGGAGCATCTCCGAGGTCATCCCATGGAGGGTGAAGTCGCCCCAGCCGGATTCGCCCAACAAGTTGAATGATCCGCGCCCACTACCACCCTCTTTGAAGTTCAGGTCGATGTCTTTTGCGGACAGCCCACGCTCGATCCGTCCCTTCCAGCCCAGCGGAACCAGCTCCTTACACCACGCCGCGTACTCGCGCTCCGTACGTCGAGCCACCGGCGGCTTGAAGATGGTCGCCCTGGCGAGCCTGTAGAGCGGCAGGAGCGCGAGCATGGCCAACAGCGCCTGCGCCCACGCAGGCATCAGCGATAGGTTCTTCAGCAGCTCGTCCAAGGTCCCCTCGATGTGTGATGTCTGCTCGAACTCATGTGCCCGACTCCTCGGGCTTCGCGGAGGACAACCCGCCCGATTCTCTTGCCGCCGTGACGGCGCCCTCGAGCGTGGCGCTCTGTGCGAGCGAGAGCTCACCGCCTCGAGAGCCCTCGAGCTCGAAGACGTCCGTGAAGTCGCCGAAGATCGACTCGATCGGTTCGCGCAGATCCTCGCGCGCTGCCCAGGCGCGCCCGAGCGCGCGCCGCGACGGCTCCCAGGCTCGCCAGACACGCCGCTCGAGGACCTGGCGCGTCAACGCGAGCATGTGCTCGGGCGCGAGCTCCTCGTCGTTCAGGAGCCCTGGGAGGCCCTCGACGAGCGCGTCGCTCCAGACCTCGTCGAGCCGGTCGATCCAGAGGTCGAGGAACATCCCGTAAGATGGGATCCCCTCGACCCAGGCGATGACCTCCTCGTCTCCGGTGTCCAGCGACCCGAGCAACGTCGCCGCGGCGTCCTTGCCGAGCTCGGGGATGAACCGCTCGAACCAGCGCCTGGCGTGCCCGCGCTCCAGCCCCATCGACGCCACCGCAGTGAGCAGCCTGAGCGCGTGGTCGCTGAAGGGGGTGTACCGCCCCGAGGGCACGTGGACGACGTGAGCTTGGACCTCCTCGGCGTCGAAACGCTCGATGACGTCGCGGCACATCGGTTGGGCGTCTCGCAGTGAGGCGCTCTTGATCGCGAGGCACCGGACCGTGAGCACGTCCGGCTTCACGACCCGCTCGTCGAGCGCCCACCCACGGACCTCGTAGCCGAGCGGTTCCTCCTCGCCTCCACCAGACCACGACGCCGCGCACAGCGCGCGCGCCTCGGGCGAGTCGGGGTGCCTCGAGAGCAGCAGCATCGTGGCGAGCGTCGCGACCCGGTCTCCTCGCTCCGTGACGTACCCGCTCAGGCGCTCCGCCGTGAGCTCGGGCACGACCAGCCCCGACAGCACCCGACCGAGCGCCTCCGTCACGTCGAGCGACTCCACGACGAACGAGGCGTCGGCGCCCACCTTCGAGAGCTCCATGTCCACGTGCAGGCCGCCCTCGGAGAGGTTGCACCACAGGATGGTGTCCAGGGCGTTGGTGGCGCGCATGAGGTGGCGCATGAAGCGCTCGAACTCGGGCGTGAGGAACAACGCGATCGTGGGAGCCAGGTCGCCGCTGAGCTTGACCGCGTCGAGGTGGTCCACGCCCTTACCGTTGGTGCTGAACGAGAGCCCGTCTGGCGACTCGAGGTCGTCGATGCGCAGGATGAGGCGCTGCCCCTGTTCGTTCCAGACGATGCCCGCGCGGCCCGGGTTGGGGTGAGTGGCGTTCACGCTGAGCGGGTGATGCGCATAGTGGTGCACCGTGTAGCCGCGCTCGGTGAGGAGGCGATCGAGCGCGTCGATCTCCTTCCTGACCTCTCGCCGCTCGAGCATGCTCTTGAGCGTCAACCCCCCAAGGATGACCGCGCCCGCCGCGCCCGACGCGAGCAATGGCAGGTTGGCGAGGATCGTTTCGAGGAGCATGGAGCGTTGGTGGCTTCGGTTCGTGTGTCGCGAGGTTGGAAGACTATAGCCCTTCATGTGGGTTATGGCGCGCTGCGTCGTGACGTGCGCCTCTCTGGGCGCTAGCGTCATGCGTACTCGGGGCCTTTGGCGCCCGACGACCCAAGGAGAGACTCATGGAAAGCACACAGGCGCTCATCGAGAGCATCCGCGACGGAATCATCGGCGAGGATCGCGCGATCGACGGCCCCTACGGCCTGCGGCGGCTGACGTACGCGGACTACACGGCCTCGGGTCGCGCGGTCGATTTCATCGAGGACTTCGTGCGCGGCCAGGTCCTCCCGCTCTACGCGAACACGCACACGGAGACCTCCGGGACGGGCCTCCAGACGACGCGCTTCCGCGAGGAGGCGCGCGAGGCGGTCGCGCGCTGCGTGGGCGCTGGACCCGAGGACGTCGTCCTGTTCTGCGGCTCGGGCGCGACTGGCGCGGTGAACAAGCTCATCGACGTCCTCAACCTGCGCATCCCGGCCGACCTCGACGCGCGCCACGGCCTCTCCGGCCACATCCCCGCCGACGCTCGCCCCGTCGTCTTCATCGGCCCCTACGAGCACCACTCCAACGAGCTCCCCTGGCGCGAGTCGATCGCCGACGTCATCGTCATCCACGAGGACGCCGACGGCATGGTCGACCTCGCCCAGCTCGAGGCCGAGCTCATCGCCTACGCCGAGCGCCCGCTCAAGATCGGCTCCTTCTCCGCCGCCTCGAACGTCACTGGCATCGGCTCGAAGACCCACGCCATCGCGTCCCTCCTCCACGCGCACGGCGCGCTCTCGTTCTGGGATTTCGCCGCCGCCGCGCCCTACGTCCACATCGAGATGAACCTGCGCCACGCCTCCGACCCGGAGGGCTCCTACAAGGACGCCATCTTCATCTCCCCCCACAAGTTCATCGGCGGCCCCGGCACCCCGGGCGTCCTCGTCGTCAAGCGCGCGCTGCTCGTGAACACCGTCCCGGGGAGCCCCGGCGGTGGCACCGTCGCCTACGTCAACGACGTCGACCACCGCTACCACGACGACCCCGTCCACCGTGAAGAGGGCGGCACGCCCGACATCGTCGGCTCGATCCGCGCCGGGCTCGTCTTCGGCCTCAAGGAGGCCGTGGGACACGACGAGATCGAGCGCCGCGAGGGCGCCTTCGTCTCCCGCGCGATCGACGCCTGGGACGGCCTCGACACGCTCGAGATCCTGGGCAACGTCGACGCGTGGCGCCTCTCCATCATCAGCTTCGTCATCACCCACGGCCGCCGCTACCTTCACCACAACTTCGTCGTCGCCCTGCTCAACGACCTGTTCGGCGTCCAGGCGCGCGGCGGCTGCTCGTGCGCGGGGCCCTACGGCCACCGCCTGCTCGGGATCGATCTGGCGACCTCGCGCGAGTTCGAGCGCGAGATCGTCCACGGCTGCGAGGGCATCAAGCCCGGCTGGGTCCGCGTGAACTTCAACTACTTCATGCGCGAGGAGTCCTTCTCCTACGTCCTCGAGACCGTCCGCTTCGTCGCCGAGCACGGCTGGCGCTTCCTGCCCGACTACACGTTCTGTCCGACGACGGGGAAGTGGTGCCATCGCGAGCGCGCCGCCCGCGCCCCGCTCTCCCTCTCCGACCTCTCCTACGCCACCGGAACCCTGCGATACCCCCGCCGCATGGCCACCGCTCCCCTCACCGAGCTCCCTCGCTCCCTCGTCGAGGCCCGCCGCCTCGCCGAGCTCGCCCACGACCGCTTCGCCCACCTCGAGCTCGTCCCCCCCGACCTGCGCGACGACTTCGAGACCCTGCGCTGGTTCGAGCTCCCCCACGAGGCGCTCGAGGAGCTGCGCGGCACCGCCCCAGGCGTGCCCGAGCGGCAGTCGATTCACGTTCGCTGACCGGGGTTCCCCGGGCGCGTCCGAACCGGGCGTCTCGGGTCGTGCGGGGCGGTTTTGGAGCGTCCGAGAGGGCGTTTCGTGTGGTGCTGGGCTGTCTGGGCGCGTCCGTTTGGGCGGAGAGTTTGTTTCGGGGCGGGGCTCGCGCTGCGCGCGAGCCGGAAGCAGT
>CAJXPN010000159.1 GCA_913058025.1 uncultured Myxococcales bacterium
TACGAGATCTAGTACGGTCTCGTGGGCTCGGAGTCGCCGAAGGCGGGGATCTCGACCTTGGTGACGCCGTCGAGCGTCTGCATGTCGAGGCCGAGCTTGGCGGTGACGTTGTCGCTGAGCTTGACCCGCAGGTCCTCGCGGATGTTCACCGTGAGGTTGGTGCCGTCGATGATGAAGTCGCCCACGCGGATGCCGGTGTTGATCGTGCCGACGGCGGCGACGAACTTCGACTCGATGCTGTCGTTGGGGCGCCACTCCCAGCGGAGCTGGCCGCGGTTGAAGCCGATGCTCTGGTTGACCGAGGTGAACTGGAACGCCTCGTTGCCCTGGGCCTCACCGAAGATGACCTCGAGGTCGTCGCGCGAGCCGTAGACGAAGAGCTCGAGCTTGTGGTCGGGGATGCCCGTGTAGGTCAGCCAGCCCTGGTAGTCGTAGTAGGAGGGCGAGATGAGGACGTCGAAGAGGTCCTGGGGGATGACGTTGTTGAGGAACAGGTCGACGTAGGAGCGGCGGCCGGCGAGCGCGAAGGAGAGGTCGTCGGTGATCTGGGCCTCGACGACGGCGGTGGCGTCGATGATGTCGACCTCGGCGAAGCCGTGGAAGCCGTCGAGCCTGGGCGAGCGGGTGTTCAGGTCGATGATGCCGCCGATGGCGCGGCCGTAGCGTGCCGAGAAGTTGCCCGGGTAGAAGTCGATCGACTTGATCATCTCGCCGTTGACGACGGACGGCCCGCCCAGGAAGTGGAAGACCAGCGGGAGCTCGTCGCCGCCCAGGAAGACCGCGGAGTCGGCGGGGTTGGAGCCGCGGACGATGAGCTGGCCGGTGCCAAACGGCGCGCGCGCGACGCCGGGGAGGTTCTGGACGACGCGGACGACGTCGCCGCCGGTGCCGGGGATGCGGCGAGCCTCTTCGAGCGAGATCGTCTTGCGGCTGACCTCGCGGCGCTTGCGCTTGGCGGTCGTGCGGACGGTGAACTCGTCGTAGAACTCGGCCTCGACGTAGTACTCGACGGCGAGGAGCTCGCCGCCCTTGACGGTCTCGTCGCTCGAGGTCGACAGGTAGCCTTCGGCGTTGAGGCGGATGGTGTAGACGCCGTCGTCGAGGCCGCGGAAGCCGAAGCGGCCCTTGCCGTCGGTGAACTCCTCGCGGACGATTTCGCCGGCGGGGTTGAGCGCCTGGACGGAGATGCCGGCGAGTGTGCGGCGCGTGCCGGACTCGCGGACCGTGCCCGAGAGGTTCTCGGGCGCGGCCTCGACGGTGTAGGTCGCCTCGCTGGTGTCACCAGGGACGAGGTCGATCGAGGTCTTGTAGCCCTGGTACGCGTCGACGTTGAGGGTGACGTCGTAGGGGCCGGGGGGGATCTCGGAGAAGGTGAACACGCCGTCGTCGCCGGTGACCATCTGGGCTTCGGGGGGCGGGTCGTAGTCGGAGCCCGAGTAGCGGATGCCGATGGTCGCGCCAGCGACGCCCTTGCCCGTGGTCTTGTCGACGACGGAGCCCGAGAAGTTCGACGGGAGGATCGGCAGCTCGAACGTGATCGTGAACGTGAGCGTGACGGGGGAGGGCGCGTTGTTGATCTCTGCGGGCTCGAAGACGAACTTGAGCGCGGCCTGGCGAGCGGACTCGCCCAGCCCCGCGCCGGGCTCGCTGACGACCTCCGCGGCGGAGACCTTGCCGGTGGCGTCGATCGTGAGCTTGAGCTGGACGTCGCCCTCGAGGCGAGCGTCGATGGCCTCCTGGGTGTACTCGGCCTCGGTGGCCTCGATGAGCACGGGGGCCTTGGTCAGCCGGATGTCACCGCGCGACGGGTCGCCCGCGGGCTGGGCGAAGGCGGGGGCGGAGATCAGGAGTGCCGAGGCCGAGAGCGCGAGCGCGGCGAGCGCGGCGCTGCATCGAGGGGAGCGGTGCATGATGGGGAGCCTTGGGGCAGAGAGCGCGGGCGGCCTCATGAGGCCGACCTCTTGAGAGATCATCGGGTCACAACCAACGGGCGAGCGGCGAGGTCCTACTTGTCGATGAAGCGCGCGACGCTGAAGCGGCGCTCGATCCAGTCCATGCCGAGGCGGCCGTCACGGACGACCGACCAGACGCGCGTCTCGCAGGCGTCGGAGGTCTCGTTGGTGACCCACGGGCAGGGGTCGGAGGAGTTGGGCGTGCCGTCGCGGTCCCAGTCGTCCTGCTGCTCGGGGAACTGGGGGTCGGTGGGCTCGGGGTCGTAGGAGATGCTGAACTCGACGATGGAGGCGTCGGGAAGTGACTGCGGGCTCACGCCCTCCTTGTAGAGCTTCTCGGAGTCGCCGACGTCGCCCTCGGAGACGAACCAGCGGTAGGTGACGGACTCGGGGATCGGGTCGGTCAGGCCGTCGCCGTTGGTGTCCTCGGAGCCGAAGGGGATCTTGCGGCGGTAGTCCTCGACGAGCGCGGGGTCGACCAGCGAGCGCAGCTCGAAGGGGACGCCGGCGACGAGCGGCGTCACGGCGCCGTCGGGCAGCGTGTACCAGCGCTCGTCGTCGGACTCGGAGAGCCAGGGGAGGTCGTCGGCGCACTTGGCCTCGTCGGCGACGTCCTTGAGGCGGATCTGGACGTCCTGGACGTCCGGGTTCTGGTTGGCGAAGACGTCGTTGCCGGTCCAGAGCTGGAGCTGCTTTGCGGCGATGATGCGCTCGCCGCCCGAGCTCGCGATGAGGCGGACGGTCACGTTGAAGCCCTCGTCGCACTCGGAGACGCCGACCTGTCCGCCCAGCGCGTCGTTCTGCGCCGAGAGGAGGCTCTCGGAGAGCTGACAGAAGAAGAGCGCGAGGCTGGCGTCGCCGCCGGGGTAGGTGAACTGCGCCTCGGGCTCACTCCCGAGGTCGAACTCGGGGAGCAGCGCGCCGATGTCGAAGCCCGGCGGGAGCTGCTCTCGCTGCTCCTCGGGGATCTGCGCGGTGAGCAGCGTGGCGAGCTCGTCGCGCGTGAACGGGCACTCGTACTCGTTCTGGGCGAGGGTCTGGAATGGGCACCAGTCCCAGGCGTATGTGATCGCGTCGTCGCTGGGAGAGGCCGCGAGCGCGGAGATCGTGGCGACCTCACCCGGGCGCACCGTGAGCGGATCGGACTTCACGCCCAGGACCCTGAACTTCTCGACACGCCAGTATGGGTCGAAGGGCACACCACAGGCCGACGTCGTCAACAGCATGAGCGCGCCCACCAGGGCCGCGCGTCGTCTCGCATTCATCATCTCAACATCCTCGCGTCACGATCGCTCGGCCCACCAGACCGTGGGCGCTACCTGCGCCAGGTCGGGCAGGGTCGCGTCGAAATATAACAATCCGCCTTGCTGAGTCCAACGGCCAGTTAACGATTGTTAAGTAGAGGGATGATCGGAGCCTCGAAACGGGAGCGGAGAGGGGGCGAAAACGCGGCGAACCCGCGCGTATGGTGCGTGCGCGGGGTCGTATGGGATCACGCTCGGGAGCGTGTCGCGCGCGGCCGCGGCCGCGGCCGCGATCACATGTTCGAGGAGAGCTCGAGCTCGGGGAGGATCGACTCGAGGTTGGGGAGCAGGAAGATCTCGATGCGGCGGTTCTCGGCGCGGCCCTCGGGGTTCGCGTTGTCGCTGATCGGGTCGGTGTCGGCGAAGGCTGCGGTGGCGGTGGTCTCGGCGGGGAGGCCGTTGTCCACGAGGGTCTTGTGGACGTTGTAGGCGCGGACCGACGAGAGGTCCCAGTTGTCCTTGAAGCCGCTGGCCTTGACGGGCTGGTCGTCGGTGTGGCCGCCGACGAAGATGCGGCGCTTCTTCACGCTCGACATCGCGCTGGCGACGTCCTTGAGGGTGTCGGTGCCCGCGGCGGTCAGCTCGGCCTTGCCCGAGTCGAAGAGGATCTTGTTGGGGAGCTGGACGACGATGAGGCCGTTGCGCACCGTGATCGAGAGCGTGCCGGCGTCGATGTACTCGGAGAGCGCGGCGCGGAGCTCGTCGTAGAGTCTCTGGCGCGCCGCGGACATGCGGTCGGCTGCCTCGGCGCGGGCGCGGGCCGTGGCGAGGCCCTCTTCGAGCTGGGTCTTGCTGGTGTTGCAGGCGGCGAGGTCACGCTCGAGCTCGTCGATCTTGCCCTGGTTGCTCGCGCAGCCGAAACCGAAGACGACAGCAGACAGAGCGAGGGCGGCAGATTTGATGCGCATGGTGGTATGACCTTGGTGTGTCAGGGTTCGGATTCAGGGCGTTAAGCTGCTGATTTTGAACCGTTCTTGGTGCTCCGGTCGGAGCGGGCTCGGCGAGGACCGCCAGCTGACGACGAGCAATGTAGGGCCGCGGAGTCGGAGTCAATGAGGTGCTCGAATGTTCGCGTTGGACGCACCTTCGGTCGGCTCCATCTCTTCGTTTTTATGTCTATTTATTTCGACTTGGGGCGACCGTTCAGTCGCCCGCGACGCCGTAGTTCGACAGGTCGACGGGGAGCGTGGCGGAGGTCTCGGCGGGCTGGACCCGCTGGTAGGTCACGCCGGCGGCGAAGGCCAGGGAGAGGAGCGCGAGCGCGGCGGCGGCGTAGAGCGCGGCGCGGCGCGCGCTGAGGCGCGCGCGAGGCGAGGTCTCGACGTAGAGGCTCTGGAGGGCCGCATGGATCGCGTCGGCGGACTGGTGCCGCGCGCCGCGGGAGTGCTCGAAGCAGCGGTGGACGAGCGCGGCGAGGCGAGCGTCGGCGGCCGGTGCGCTCTCGCGCAGCGGGGTGGCGTGGCGTGCGCGGACGTCCTGAGAGAGGTCGGGCGTGGGGAAGGGGCGGGCGCCGGCGAGCAGCTCGTAGAGCGTGACGCCGATCTGGTAGACGTCGGTGCGCGCGTCGAGGACCTCGCCCATGAGCTGCTCGGGGGCCATGTAGTCGGGGGTGCCGAAGGCGCGGCGGGAGTGCCGGGTGATGTCCTCGGCGCGCGCGGCGAGGCCGAAGTCGATGAGGCGGACTGTGCCGTCGCGCTGGAGCATGACGTTGGAGGGCTTCAGGTCGCGGTGGATGTAGCCGCTGGTGTGCATGTAGTGGACGGCGCGCGAGAGCTGGATGCCGACCTTGACGGCGAGCCTGGGGTCGAGCGGCCCCTGGCGCGCGAGCAGCCTGTCCAGGCTCACGCCGCGGACGTACTCCGTGATCATGACGATGTGGCCGGCGCGCACGAGGACGTCGTGGACGCCGATGAGGTTGGGGTGGCTCAGGCGAGCGAGCCCGCGGGCCTCTCGCAGGAAGAGGCGCTGGACGGCGGGGTCGTGCGCGAGGTCGGAGTGGAGGAGCTTGACGGCCACGGGGCGGTCGAGCAGGCCGTCGTGGGCCTTGACGACGAGGCCGACGCCGCCTCGCCCGAGCACGCGCTCGAAGGAGAAGCGGTCGGCGAGGTCGCCCATCGCCTCGGCGAAGAAGTCGGCGCTGGTGGCGTACTCGTCGGCGGCGCGCTCGTCGAGCTGGACGGTGACGAGGTCGTCGGCGGGAGCGATCTTGACCACGCAGTAGGCCCACGCGGTGTCCTCGCGCGAGCGCACCGCGACCTTGAACCAGTGGACGCCCTCGCTCAGGTCGATGCTCAGCTCGCCGTGGTCGTCGGTCTCATAGGGGATCTCTTCGTCGACGCTGACCCGCCGTAGCGGGGTCTCGCCGAGCCTGTCTTCACCATGAACGAAACGTAACGTGACCATTGGAGCGACCCGACATCGACATCA
The DNA here is from genome assembly GCA_913058025.1 of uncultured Myxococcales bacterium. Classification (GTDB taxonomy): domain Bacteria; phylum Myxococcota_A; class Bradymonadia; order Bradymonadales; family Bradymonadaceae; genus CAJXPN01. The sequence goes on from CAJXPN010000159.1 coordinate 5,684, forward strand.
TCCCACGCGGCTGATGATAGAGGTTCGGCGGGTCGCTGGCAAAGAATGACAGGGTGGTTCACGCGATGTTCACGGAGGCGGCGCGGCTCACCAGCGGAGCTTGTAACCGGCGTCCTTGAGGTAGTCGCGCTCGGTCTCGAGGTCGGCGACGGTCAGCGGGGAGGCGTCGAGGTAGCCTTCTGGGAAGGTGAGGTGGAGCTTGTGGGTGCCCTTGGAGGTGACGACGAGGGTCTCGGGGGCGGCGGCGTCGACGCGGCCGCGACACAGGAGGACGGCGAGCCGGAGGATGATGGTCAGGCGCAGGCTGCGCTCGCGGTTGCGCTCGGGCTGGTTGTCGAAGCGGTGGGGCTTGAGGCGGCGGCGGTGGGAGCGCACGAGTGCCCAGAGGAGCTGCTGGTCCTGGCGCGAGAAGCCGGGGAGGTGGGCGTTCTCGACGATGTAGGACCCGTGCTTGTGGTAGCGGCTGTGCGCGATCGAGAGGCCGACCTCGTGGATGCGACACGCCCAACGCAGGCGCGCGGCGGCGACCTCGCCGCCGAGCTCCCAGGGCTCGTCGAGCTGGGTGAACATGGCCATGGCGCAGCGCTCGACGCGCGTGGACTGTGCGCGGTCGACGAGGTGGCGCTTGGCGAGCTCGGCGATGGTCTCGTTGCGGATGTCGGCGCGCTGGACGCGGCCAGCGAGCTCGAAGATCAGGCCCTCTCGGAGCGCGCAGTCGGAGACGGTCATCTCCTCGATCCCGAGGGACTCGAAGACCGAGATCAGGACAGCGAGGCCACCGTGGAAGACCGGCTTGCGGTCGTCGCTCAGGCCGTCGAGCTTGACCTTGTCGACGTGGCCGGCGTCGACGAGCGCGTCACGCAGCCGGTAGAGCGAGTCGAGCGTGAGGCCGATGGGGCCGAGGCCGTTCTGGAGGATGATGTCCTGTGTGGAGCGGATGGTGCCCGACGATCCGAGGGCGTGGGACCAGCCGAGCATGGGGTAGACGTGCTCGATGGCGCGCAGCTCCTGGCGGCCCGCGAGGACGGCGGCGTCGAAGCGGTCGCGGGTGAGGACGTCGTCGGGGAAGAAGCGCTGGCTGAAGCTCACGCAACCCATGTAGTTGGACTCGCAGGCGAGGACGTCGTGGTCGTGGCCGACGATGACCTCGGTGGAGCCGCCGCCGATGTCGACGACGAGGCGGTTGCCCTCGCGCTGGTCGGTGATGCCGTTGGCGATCCCGGCGTAGATGATGCGGCCCTCCTCCTGGCCCGAGATGATCTCGATGGGGTGCCCGAGGGCGGCCTGCGCGAGGTCGAGGAAGCCGACGGCGCGCTTGGCCTGGCGCAGCGTGTTGGTGCCCACGGCGCGCACGGAGCCCTCGGGCATCCCGCGCAGGCGCTCGCCGAAGCGCCCGAGCGTCTCGAGCGCGCGCTGCTGGGCCTCGGGCGTCAGGTCGCCCTCTTCGGTGAGGCCGCCCCCGAGGCGGACCATCTCCTTGAGCTTGTCCACGACCTGGAAGCGCTCCCCATCCCAACGCGCGATGATCATGTGGAAGGAGTTCGATCCGAGGTCGATGGCCGCGAGCGTCTCGAGGGGCTGTGTGGTGTCGAGCATTTTGGGTGCGTGCCTGGGTGTGGTTTGTGGCGGTCTCTGAAGAGGACCGCAGGTCATGCGTCGGAGGGGGCTGGCGCGTCAAGGGTCGAGGGGGTCGCGAGCCGGATGGAGATCCACCAGGCGGCCGCGGCGATCGCGCCGGTGACGGCGGCGGCGACGGCGGCCTCGGCCGCGGGTGAGACCTCGGCGCTCGGCTCGACGAACATCGGAAAGACGAGCGCGTTGAAGGTGTTGAACGCGGCGTGCGCGAAGACCGCGGGCCAGATCGAGCGCGCGCGCAGCGTCAGGTGCGCGAGGTAGGTGCCGAAGAGCGTGAGCGGGAGCATCGACAGCCAGCTCATGTGGACGGCGCCGAAGGCGAGGCCGTTGAGCGCGCAGGCGGCGGCGCCGGCGAGCCTTGGAGAGGTTCGGGTGGCGAACGCGGCGAGGTCGTCGCGCAGCGCGCTGAGCAGCGCGCCGCGGAAGGCGAACTCCTCGAGCAGCGGCGCGGTCACGCACACGGAGACGATCCCGACGACCTCGAGCCAGAACTGCTCGGGGTGGAGCAGGTCGTTCACGCGGTCGACGTACTCAAGCGCGCGCTCGGCGAGCGCGGGAGAGAGCGACGCGGTCAGCCCGCCGAGGGAGTTCGCGGCGAGCGCGAAGGCGGGCATCTGTCTCTTATAC
>CAJXPN010000160.1 GCA_913058025.1 uncultured Myxococcales bacterium
TCTACACAGAGTAGATCGTCGGCAGCGTCAGATGTGTATAAGAGACAGACCTACATTGGTCCGCGCGTCTCCGTTCGTGGGATCGTGTTGTGGCTGTTTCCGATGCCGGGTCGATGATGATGGGCGAGAGGTTGACGAGCGCGTGGCGGATCGGGGTGGTGTCACTCGCGCTCTTCGCGGTGGCGTGCCTCGCCGCGTGTTCGGGTTGCGGCGCCGGTACCGAGTGCGGCGATCAGGTGTGCGGCGAGGGCCAGACCTGCGTCGACGAGACGTGCGTGCGGGTCGCCGGGTCCATCTGCTTCCCGCTCTGCGGTGACGGCGAGTCCTGCCAGAACGGCGCGTGCGTCGGCGTCGTCGAGGAGTGCACCGAGGTGGGGCAGGTGTGCGACCCGTTCGAGCCGGTCTCGGGTTCGTTCTATTGCATCGACTGGGACGGTTTGGGTGTTGGTGGCCAGGCGGGCTGCTCCGCCCCGTGTGCTGGCGACGGGACGTGCGCGCAGGGTTCGACCTGCTTCCTGCTCACGGGCGGGCAGGGCGCGGTGTGCGACGCGTTCCGCAGGTGCCCCACCGGTCAGCTCTGTTTCCAGGGCCAGTGCACGCCAGCGTCGTGCCGTGCCTCGGAGTGTTCGGGGTCGTTCTCGGGCGGCGACGAGTGCGAGGCGAGGTACGCGGGGGAGGCGTCCTTCCCGGACGGCGCGGTGTGCTTGGAGACCGCGAACGCGTCGCGGTTCTGCATCCCCGCTGGACCTCTCGGTGAGGGAGACGCGTGCGCGACGCGCGAGGACGCGGCGCCTTCGCAGAGCTTCGCGTCGACGTGTGGCCCGGGGCTCGCGTGTGTCCAGGAGAGCTGCCAGCGGATGTGCGAGGTCGACGAGGACTGTGGGGATGCGGCGCTCACGTGCCTCCTCCAGGACGAGGACGTCGCGGGTGAGGGCGTCGGGATCTGCGCGAGGTCGTGCGAGGCGTTCTCGCTAGGCCAGTGCGGAGAGGGCTCGAAGTGCCGGCCGGCTGGTCAAGGTCAGGGGTACTGCGTGGGCGCCGGTGAGGCCGGCGAGCGAGGGCAGTGCACGCCGGGCGAGTTCGAGTGTCAGGAGGGGCTGACGTGCGTGTCCTACGGGAGCGAAGGCCGCTGCATGCCGTTGTGCGACGTCACGGTCGCAGGGGACGGGGCCGCGGTGACGAGCACGGACCAGGCGAGGCGAGACCAGACGTGCCCGCAGCCCGAGGAGGTCGTGGACGCGGCGGCGCGTGTGACGCACCGGGCGCCCGGCCTGGGCGCGGTCGACGTGTACGTTGTGGGAGACGACGCGCCGTGGGTCTCTGGGCTCGCGCTCGGCGAGGTCGCGAACGCGAGCGGGCTCGGGTACGAGGTGCTCGCGCCAGGGACGAGGAGGATCGAGGTGCGCCGCGCTGGAGATCTGCCGACGGAGGTTCCGTTGGCGGAGCTGACGGTGTTGGTGGGGCGTGAGGCTGCGCTCGAGCTCGTGATCACGTCGGGCGAGCCGACGACCTCGTCGGAGGCCGAGGTCGCGAGGACGGACTGGCCGCGAGCGCGCGACGGAGGGTGGGTCCGCGTGTCGAACGTGTCACCGGACGTTGGCTCGGTCGATGTCGTGGCGACTCGAGGCGCCGACCCCGACGCGCCGGAGGCGCTCGAGGTCGCGGCTGGGCTCAGGTTCGGCGAAGACGTAGACGTGACGCTCGAGGGGAACGGCTGGCGCGTCTTCGTGTTCGAGGAGAGGGGAGCGCGCGTCGAAGAGGACGCGCTGGGCGTGGTCCCGCTGGGGTCGGTGGCCTCTGGAGGCCTGGGGGTCTACATCGAGGGGACACGAGCTACGGATGACGTGTCGGCGTTCTCGGTGAGGGTCCTGGAGGTCGCGGACGCGCCCGCGCAGGCGATGTCGGGCCTGACGAACCGGTGCACGTTCGCGGAGGACGCGTTCGGATACTGCGAGCAGGTGTGCGAGGGGGTCGAGGGTTACGGCTCGGGGAGCTGTGAGGGTGACGCTCTTGCGTGTGAGCCCGTCCAACTTCCAGGTTTCCTGGGTTGGTCGAGCCTGTGCAGGCCGAGCGGCACGATCGAGCTGGATCGTCCGTGCAACCCCCTCGATGACGCGTGCGTCGAGGGCGCCTACTGCCTGAGGTACGGCCCGGCTGCCCCCGATTACGACGCGAACCTCCCCGGTCGCTGCGCGCCGCTGTGCGTGGTGTCGGGAGAGGAGCACCCGCTGCTCGGGTGCGCGCCGGGTCAGAGCTGTCGAGAGCTCGACGACGAGGACTTCGATGTGGGGCGCTGCGGTACGCCGTGCGCGCCGGACGGCGCGTACACGGACGGTGTGTGCCCGCAGGGGCTCATGAGCTGTACGCCTGCGGCGCGCCTCGCCGCAGACCCGCTCAACGCGTCGTTGCCGCCCATGGTCGAGGACCTCCCGTCGTTCTGTTCGGCCTCGGGCGGGGTGTCGGAGGGGGTCCAGTGCAGCGGTGGGGACTGCGAGCCAGGGCTAGAGTGCCTGTTCCCGAGGTCCGCGCAGGTGGACCTGGTGTCGACGCTGCTTTCCCCCTACTTCGGCGAGCAGGGGCAGGTGCCGACGTGCCGCGCGCAGTGTGACCCGTTCGACGGGCTGCGCTCGGACACCCGGTGCGGACCGCAGGAGACGTGCCTGGTGAACTTCCCCTGGAGCGCTGACGTGGGGCACTGCGCGCCGATCGTCGAGGACCTGAGGCCGCTGTCTCCGTGTACGAGGCCCGGCGAGTCGTGCGGCGAGGACGCGGTGTGTGTGATCGACGGCGGGGACCCGTTCTGCCTGAGGTTGTGTGAGTACGATGGGGGCGTGGCGCCCGAGTCTTTCAACAGGAGCACGTGCCCCGTCGGCTACGAGTGCGCGCCGTTGGTCAACGACATCGGCGTCTGCCAGACACCGTGAGCGGGCCGTCGCCTGTTTGACTCGCTCCAGGGAGGTGGACACAATGGCGCGGGTGGCGCCCTGTCCGTCTGGCCCTTACGTAAAGAGAGAGTGTGTGATGCGTGACATATGGCGGATGTGGCAGGTGGGCCTCGCGGCGGCGGCGTTGGGTGCGATGTTGTTCGGGACGGGGTGCGCCACGAGCGAACTCGGCGGTGGCGAGGTCGAGACGTGCCGTTCGAATGACGACTGCGCAGGGGAGCTCGTGTGCAACCGCCAGACAGGAGCCTGCATATCGATCGGAGGTGGCGAGGACGGCGGAGGGGTCGAGCCGGAGGACACCGGCGGGGTCACTGAGCCTGACGCGGGAGGCCCCATCGAAGAGGACGCTGGAGGGGGTGGAGTGCCCGACGTGCGCGTCGATCCGCCCGACATGGGGCCAGACGTGCCGATCGACCCCGACGCGTGCACGCCAGGCTGCGGGTTCAACGAGTCGTGCGTGAACGGGTCGTGCGTGTTGGACAACGTGCCATGCAGCCCCGCGTGCGAGGCCCCGGGTTACTGTGACAACGGCGCGTGCGAGTACCCGTCGTGCGCGGCCGAGGGGGACGTGTGCGACGGCAACGTGCCGGACCAGGGCGCGTACAACTGCCTCACGGATCTGGAGGAGCAACGATCGAGGTGCTTCTCCAAGTGCGACAACCTCTACGAGGCGTCGAACTGCAACCCTGGAAAGTACTGCCTGGATCCGGTGTCGAACAATCCGAACATCAAGGTGTGCGTGGACTCGTCTTGTTCGGTGGATTCGGACTGCGCGTCGGGTGGCCAGACCGGGACGTGCGTGGAGTTCTCGAACGGATTCGGGACGTGCTACCCCGACGGTCCGGTCGGCGTGGGCGCCGCGTGCAGCGGCGCGAACGGTTGCGTGAACGGGGCGGTGTGCCAGACCACAGGCGGGACGAGCGGGAGGTGCAGGACGACATGCGACCCGTGGGCGAGCCGGAGCGACTGTGGAGGCGGCGATCGTTGCGTGATCTTCTCGCCCCGTACTGGAGTGTGTGCCCCAGTGGCCGACGTGACGGGCACCGAGAGCGGCGACACGTGCTCCGTTCCTGGGCAGTATTGCGCGGACGGCGTCCGCTGCTTCAGCACGTCCTTGAGCAACCAGTGCTACCAGTATTGCCGGCCGGATCTGGCGGGGCGAGGGGACTGCCCGGGGTCGACGTCGATCTGCCACGAGTACCTGTTCCCAGGGCAGCGGGATCTGGGCATCTGCCAGCCTGAATGCATGAACGACCAGTTCTGTGGGGGTGGATCGAGGTGTGTGACTGGCCGTTGCCGCTCGGTATGCCAGACGGGGGACCCGGTGGTGGACTGTTGCGGCGGCACTACCCCATGCGATTGGACGTGCGGAGCGTCGGGTCTATGCGAGTGACCGTGCGGGCGTGAGCGTCGAAAGTGGTTGGACACTCGAGGGGGTGCGTGGTAACGATTCGCGCCTTCGCGCGTCGCGCGGAGGAGCGCACGCCGCGATAGGCGCGACGTTGCGTGAGACAAAGACGACCACGTCCGTTTACCAAAAGGACGAGAGGTTCGAGGCCCTTGAGACGTGAGAGCGGGCCCGAAGGATCTCGTCAGCGAGTAGGCAGCGGAGGAGATTGAGATGAGTGAAAGAGCGACCATCAAGGCGGAGAGCAGGCAGGACTCAGGCAAGGGCATCGCGCGCAGGTTGCGCATGGCTGGGCGCGTCCCGGCGGTGTGTTACGGCGGCGGAATGGAGCCCAAGAAGCTGTCGCTGAACCCGGAGGACATCGTCGAGCTGTTCGACAACCCGAAGGGAAAGAACGTCGTGTTCAACATCGAGCTTGGGGACGGCACCGTGATGTCCGACCTCATGGTCAAGAGCTACCAGATCGACCCGGTCCGTCGTGATCTCCTGCACGTGGACATGTTCGCCGTCGACCTCGCTCGCCCGATCGTGGCGCTCGTGCCGGTCAAGCCGACTGGTCGCGCCGCTGGCGTGAAGGCCGGCGGTATCCTGAGCGTGCTCAGGCCCGACGTCCACATCAAGGCCAAGCCCGACCACATCCCGGCCAACATCGAGGTCGACGTGACCCACCTGAACCCGGGCCAGACGATCCTCGCCGAGGACCTCGTCCTCCCAGAGGGTGTCGAGCCTGGGTTCAAGGCGAACTACGGCCTCCTCACGGTCGTGATCCCGCGTAAGAAGAAGGCGCTTCTGGCTGAAGAGGAAGAAGGGGCCAAGGAAGCGTGAGTTTCCCCACGACGTGAGGTTTGAGCATGGAACGCCACCTGATCGTAGGACTCGGGAACCCTGGGAAGGAGTACGAGGGCACGCGGCACAACGCCGGGTTCATGGCCCTCGAGCTCCTGGCCAGCCGTCATCAGATTGCCCTCGGGACCAAGAAGTTCAAGGGCATCCTGGGGACTGGGTTCGTGAGGAACTCGCCTGTGGTGTTGCTCGAGCCCCAGACGTTCATGAACGTCTCCGGGGCCTCTGTCCAGCCGACGGCGGCGTTCTACTCGGTGCCCCCGGAACGGATCATCGTGCTGCACGACGAGCTGGACCTGGACACGGGCATCGTGAGGGTCAAGTCAGGCGGAGGTCACGGAGGCCACAACGGGCTGCGTGACATCATCGCCAAGCTTGGCGGCGCGAGAGACTTCTCGCGCGTCAGGCTGGGCATCGGTCGCCCCACGAGGGGCGACGTGACGAGCTGGGTGCTCGGCGGTTACGGGAAGTCGGAGGCCGCCGATCGCGACGAGGCGCTCTACAGAGCGTGCGAAGCGATAGAGGCGATCATCGACCGCGGAGTAGCCGCCGCCCAGAACGACTTCAACGGTGCATGAAACCGGCCCACGCCAAGCGTGGGCCGGTTCTTTCGTTTCGGCAGATCGAAGCGGCGGGCGTCCGTAGGTCCGGCCGCGCGGAGCGTGGGACCCGAGCACGGCAGCGGGCGTGCTCGACGCCACTATCATCCTGAGGGGTTGCGCTGTGGGCCGCCTGTTCGGCGGCAGCGCCGTCATGGGCGTGTCCGTCGTGTGCCTCCGAGACCGAGCACATCGAGGATGGCGACGGGTTTCTGCGCAACGCGATGGCTGCGCGCGCCGATAACCCTCGTGAGGACGGCGCGATGTGTGTCGGCCTCTCTCTACAACCAAGGGGATCATCATGAAGGGTGCCTTCACTCGCGCGGCTGCGGCCGTGCTCATTCTGTGCGCGTCCAGTCCTGCGTGGGCGCAGACCGACGCCGATTCGGCCGCCGCCGGAAACCTCGTCCTGACGACCACGACCTCGGGCGGATTGACCTCGACGGGCATCACCGTCGGCGTGGTCCTCACGCTCATGAACACGGGGAAGAGCGCGGCGGCGCTCGAGCGCTACCTCAACGAGAACCGCGCCGATGTTCTCGCCAGCGTGTCGGGCGGCGCGGGCGGCGCGGGCGAGGACCTGGCGACGATGTTCGGCGTCTCCGGGGGGAACCGTGTCCGGTTCGTGGCCGCGCTCCGCGCGGACCGTCAAGGGCTGGGTGACGTGCTGGGTCAGCGGGACATCGACCGCGAGGGCGCCGAGGTGTTCATGGGTCGCGTGATCGACCTCATGCGCGCCGACGACGCGCTCTCGGCGGATCTTCCTGAGAAGCTCCTCCGGATCTGAGGCTCTTCGTGCCTGGACTCGTCGCCGGAGCTAGCCCCATGCGGGGCTCGCTCCGGCTTTCCTGCTCGGTAGGCTTGACGGGAGGGGGTGTGTTCGATAAACCCTGGCGGCTCTTGAGGGCGCGCTCACCAACTTTGCGAGCGCGCCCAACGACTCTGGGACGGACACGACGTGTGTCCGCGACAGTAGACCTCGCTCCCGCCATCTTGAGCGCGGGGGCTGCCACAAGACCAAGAGGTTGGAACCATGGCTGTGCCTGCAAGGCAGACCGAGTACGAGACGATTTACATCCTTCGCCCGGCGATCGACGAGGCTGACAAGACCAAGGCTCGTGAGAGGGTCGAGGGGATCATCGAGGACGCCGGCGGAACGACGATGCGCTTCGACGACTGGGGCCGACGCCGCCTCTCCTACCGCATCCGCGATGCGGTCGAGGCTCGCTACCACGAGCAGGGCGTCTACCAGTACGTGCGCTACCTCTCGACCGGGGACGTCCCGAACGAGGTCGAGCGCAACCTGAACATCCTCGAGACCGTCCTGAAGTTCATGACGGTCAAGATCGAGGCCGACCTCATCCCCGCGGACCGCCTTGCGCGCTCCGACGAGGAAGAGTGAACCGCACGGAAGCATTTTAGGAGCGATAGACGATGCAGATTATACTGACCGAGGACGTGCCCAACCTGGGCGACATGGGTGACCTGGTCAACGTCGCGCCCGGCTACGGGCGTAACTACCTCATCCCTCAGGGCCTCGCGCTCCCCGCCAGCGGCGGGAACGCGAAGCAGCTCGAGCACCAGGTCGCGCTCATCGAGCGCAAGAAAGAGCAGCAGCGCGTCGAGGCGCGCAAGATCGTGAGCGAGATCGACGGCGTCGCCGTGACGATCCCGATGAAGACCGGCGACGGCGACCGTCTCTACGGCTCCGTCACCAACCGTGACATCGTGGCGTCTCTCGACGCTCAGAACGTCAAGGTGACCCGCAAGCAGGTCCGCCTCGAGCGCGCGCTCAACGAGCTCGGCATCTACGAGGTGCCGATCAAGCTCGCCAGTGGCATCTACGCCAAGATCAAGGTCTGGGTCGTCGCGATTTGATCGCGACGCCCGAGCACCCGCGAGGGGCTCGAGGAAGACCATGAGGCTCGCGTTGGTTTCGTACCCGGCGCGAGCCTCTCTCTGTTTTCAGCTCCTCTGTCACGTCGGTGACGCACCATGAACACGAATGTCCTGACCACCTCACTCGTCGACGACGACGGGCACGACGCCGCGCGAGTCGCCGCGCTACGCGCGCTCGACTCGAGGCTGTCCGGTGAGCTGCGGCTCGACCCGCTGCACCGC
>CAJXPN010000161.1 GCA_913058025.1 uncultured Myxococcales bacterium
TACGAGATTTCTGCCTGTCTCGTGGGCTCGGAGATGTGTATAAGAGACAGGACCGTGACGGCGACGGCATTGGGGACGACGACGACAACTGCCCGCTCATCGCGAACGTCTCGCAGTCCGACAACGACGACGACGACACCGGCGACGTGTGCGACGGAGACGACGACAACGACGGCTTCACCGACGATCGCGACAACTGCCCGCTCGACTCGAACCGGGATCAGCTCGACACGGACGAGGACGGCCCCGGCGACGCGTGCGACCCGGTCCCCTCGACGATCAACGTCCCGGAGATCTCGGGCGGCCCCGAGGGCTGCGCGGTCGCCCCGCCAGGGCGAGGTGCCCCGGCGCCGTGGGCGCCGCTCGCGCTCGCGCTGTGTGCGCTCGCGCTGTGCGTGGGCGGGCGGCGCGTCACTCGAACTCGTTGATCGTAAAGGGCGGGGTGACCTGGACCTCCTGGGTGTACTCGTCGACGCGCACCTCTGTCACGACCGTATGGACCGCTGGGGACGACGGGTCGAAGTCGGCCTCCGCGGTGATCATGAACGTCGCGCCGTAGCCGCGCTGGGGGCCCGTCGTGATCGTGTAGCGGAAGTAGAGCGGTTCGTTGAGGTCGACGCCGAGCTTGTTCAGCGCCGCCTGCTCGAGCGGTGAGAGCGACTCGAACGGCTTTGGTGAGACCTTGGCTCCGCCTTGAGGGATCTCGTCGCTCGAGCGGAAGGTGAAGTCGGTGCCGCCTGGGAAGACGTACTCTTCCCAGACCACAGGGAATCCGATCCGTGAGCCTCCGGTCGGGTCGACGTGCCACGGCTGAGACGGCTCGTACTTATGCTCGATCGTGAAGTACGTCTTGGCGCCGTCGACCATCTTCCGCATGACCTGCTCGGACTCGGCCGTCTTCGACTTCTTGACCGACCGGAGGAACGCAGGGATCGCGATCGCGGCGAGGACGCCTGCGGAGGCGGTCGTCGCCATGAGGTTCGAGGAGATCGTGTACGAGAGCGAGTCGCCCTCGAGGCGCACGTCGAGCTTCTCCTCGAGGCCAAGCGTCAGATGGTAACCCATCGCGACGCCCATCGCGACGGGTGTCGGCATCTCGCCGAGCTTGGCGTACTGGGGCTCGATCTGACCGAGCACGGTCTCCTGCTGCTCCTTGCGCATGTCCTCGAGCGCCTCGAGCGCGGCGGGGTCGCCACGCAGCAGGACGCCGAGGTGATCGCCGAAGGTCCCCGAGACGATGCGAGGCGCCTTGAAGCCGACCTCGGCCTCGAACTCCCCGAGGAAGGGCGCGAGCGCGCCCGTCCCGGCCACGAAGGCCAGGCGGGAGGGGAGCCGACCGAGCGCGCCGACGTACTCCTCCTTGATGTTCGCCTTCGCGAGCGACATGCCGTCGCTCCCGGCGAGCGCGTCGAGGGACCTGCGGTTGGCGAACAGGACGACGCCCTTCCCTTCAGGCAGCGCGAGCGCCCAGGGGACGATGCCGTCTCGGGCAACGCGATCGAGCACCTGCTCGTCCTCGGGGTGGCGAGGCGCGATCTGGAAGGCCTTCATGCCCTCTACATCGACGGCGTCCTTCGCGGCGGGCGACACACCGAGGAGCACGACGGTCTGCATCAACAGCCCGCCGCCGACGATGATCTTCGAGGCGCCGGTGACGTCCATGCCGAGCCGCTCGCGGGACAGACGCGAGAGATCCTCGCGCAGCGCCACCTTGCGCGCCGCGACCTTGGCCTCTCGGTCGGGGTCGAGCATCGGGATCGGCTCCCCGGCGACGTAGGCGATCGTCGCGTCGACGTCGACGACGGCCACGACGATCGAGTCACCAGGGAGCCAGCGCGCGTAGCGCTCGACGACCTCGCCAGCGTTCATGAGCGCAGGCGCCCTCTCCTCCTCGACCTTCTGCGCGCCCGCGCACGCCGAGAGCGCCACGCACGCCGCCACACACCACGACCTCATGCTCCTCATGGTCCTCATCTCTGTCCTCCTGATCGTCGTTTCGATATGAAAACGGCGCGCCCCGATGGGGCGCGCCGCGTGTCTCTCTGGATAATGTGCTCATAACTGGCCGGGGTTGGCCAGCGGGCGAGCGGTTCAGTCGTCGCTGTCGTCGTCCTCGAGCTCGTCGGCCAGGTCGAGCAGCGAGCTGAGCGAGCTGAGCGTGGAGAGCGCGGAGTTGTGGACGACGACGGTGAGCTTGCCGGGCTCACGCGTCATCTTCACGGACTCGTCGAGCGCGAGCGCGCCGTGGTAGCCCAGGACGAACGCCGCCGCCTCCGCGGTGTTCTTCTCGTTACGGGCGTCGTAGCGCTTCTTCATCTTGGCGGTGCCGTCGGCGACGGCCTTCTCGTAGGACGCCTCGAGCTCGCCGAGCTTCTCGTCGCGAGCGCGTAGCCTGACTGTCGTCAGCTGCTCGTCCATCATCAAGACGGCGAAGTCGATGTCCAGGAACTCGTCGTCGGACCTGGGCTCGGCGACCGTCTCGAAGAACGCGCGGTTCATCGCCATGGAGAAGTGGGTGGGGCCGCCAGTGAGCGCGGACGTGTAGACCTCGAGCGCGTCGGACTTCGCGAGCGTGGCGGACTCGTCGGCGGTGAGCTTCTCGAGGATGCCGCGCGTGCTGAGCACCACGCCAGACCCGTCGGGCAGCTTGAGCGCCCAGGGCTGGTCGGCGGCGGGCAGCTCGGCCAGCTCCTCGAGTTGCTCGGCGTCGGCGGGGTGGCGCGGCACGATCTTGAACGTGTCGAAGCCGTTCATCTTCACGACGTCCGCGGCGGCGACGGTCGCGCCCAGCACGATCATCGTGCCCTGCACGGACTCGGTGTCGAGCCCGGCGACGATCGCGCGCGTGCCCAGAGGGTTCATCCCCAGGCGCTCGTCCGAGAGCTCACCGAGCTCGCCGAGCATCGCGTCGAAGCGCGCGCGGATCTTATTGGCGCGCGGCGAGTCGCCGGCGACCGACCAGAAGTTCACGAGGTCGGCGGAGGACCTCGCATCCGCGGTCATGAGGATGGTGGCCCCGGCGGGCAGCCAGCGCGCCTGCGCGCGGATCGTGGCGGCGGCGTCGACGGTCGGCGCGCGCACTCGCCCGACCTTCACGTCGGGGGAGTAGGGGGCCTGCTGGACGACGACGGGGGCGTGCGAGGTCGCGCGCGCGGCCTCGGCGGGCTCCTCGGCGCAACCCGTGGTGACTCCGAGCGTGAGGCAGCCGCACAGCGCAGCCCTGTAGAGTGTCTTCTTCATGGTGTCTCCTCTCACTCGAATTCATAGGTGGTGACGGACGGCGAGACGTTGGCCATGCACCCATCGGTGGAGTCGATCGAGACGAACGCCTCGACCGTGTGCATCGGGCCGCCTGCCTTGAAGTCCGCCTGGGCGCGGACGACGAACTGCCCGTCCTCGACGCGCGCGTCGTACGCGAAGTACCTCGGCTCGTCGAAGGACGCGCCGAGCGTCTTCCAGCCCGGGTCGACGTTCGTCGGGAGGAGCTTGGAGCCGCCGGTCGGCACCTCGCCCGTAGCCTTCGGCGTGGCCGGGAAGGTGCAGCCCTTCGAGGACATCGTCGCCGCGGCGACCTGGCTGGTGATCTGCGCCACCGTGATCTCGGCCTCGGCGGCCTTCGACTTCTTGATCGAGCGCAGGAACGCGGGGATCGCGATCGCGGCTCCGACGCCGATGAAGAAGACGCCGCCGTAGATGGAGGGGAAGGAGTAGGTGAGGCGGTCGCCCGTCTGCTCCACGAGGAGCGCGTCGTCGAGCATCCCGTTGCCGTGGTGGCCCACGATCGTCGCCGCCGCGAGCAGGCCGTTCTGGTCGGCGCGCTTGGCGTACTCGGCCTCGAGGAGCTTCACGAGCTCGGCCTGCTGCGTCTTGCGCAACGTCTCGAGCTTGGCGAGCCCGGCCTCGTCGCCCGTGAGCTTGACGGTGACCTCGTCACCCACGGAGAGCGCGCCGAACTTCGGGGGCGGGAACCCCATCTTCGTCTCGGTCGCGCCGGCGAAGTTCGCAACGAACGCGACGTCGCCCACGAACGCGAAGTAGCCCTTCGCCTCGCCCAGCGTCTTCATGTAGCGCTCGAGCCGGTCCGACTTCGCCAGCGAGATGTCCTCGATCGAGGCCAGCCCCTCGAGCCTCGCCTTCGTCGGGAAGAGCACGACGCCCTCCCCGTCAGGCAGCGCCATCGCCCAGGGGATGTACTCGAGGTCCTTGGTGAGCTCCTCGTCCTCGGGGTGGCGGGGGACGATCTGGAACGCCTGGACGCCCTCGACGTCGGCGGCGTCCTCGGCCCTGGGCTCGACGCCCAGCACCACCACGGACGGCCCCATGATGCCGACCCCGAAGATCAGCACCGACGCGCCGGTCAGGTCCATCCCGAGGCGCTCCGCAGACAGCGCGCTCAGGTCCTTCATGAGCGCGGCGCGGCGCTTGCGTGAGGTCTCGTCCGCCTCGACGCCGTACGGGTTGTACATGTTCATCATCGCGTCGATCGACGCCTCGACGTCGATCGCGCCGACGATGAGGGAGTCCCCCGGCAGCCAGCGCGCGTACTTCCGGACCAGGGTGGAGAGGTCGGCGTTCGGCGCCGTCTCGGCCGCGGCCTTCTGCTTCGTGACGTCCTCACCGAGGACCTTCTCATCCACGCCATCGCCCGCGGGCGTCTTGTCACACGCCATGAGCGCGACACACGCAGCCAGACCAATCAAACTCGAGCGCAACCGCATCACCCCTCCTTCCGTTCGTTGAGGTGTCCAAGCGCGGCCTGCTTGCGCCGCGCCATTCTTCGTACCGTAGGACCCATGTGTAGCGGCTGGCCACGCGCTCTGGCAAACCCGAAACGAAACGGCCACGCGCCGGGGGCGATCGTCGGCGCCGCGCTCGGGAAGGACTCGCGCGCAGCGGAGGTTACTGGTCGTCAGAGTGGCTTGCGCCACGACGCGAGAGCGCACAGGATGTCGGCGCGCCGACACCCGGCGCGTTGGACACGAAGGCGGCGAAGAGGACGACAGGATGACGCACACGCACACAGCAGAGGTCGGCCCCCGAGGGTTCCCCACGGGCTACATGGTCGAGGACGTCGCGATCACACCGAACGTGGTGCTCGCGCCGATGGAGGGGGTCACCGACCTCGTCTTCCGACGCATGGTCCGAAACCTGGGCGGCCCCGGCCTGACCTACTCCGAGTTCATCGCCTCGAAGAACCTGACCATGGGCGAGCGCAAGGCCGAGCGCATGGCGCAGTTCGACCCCGAGGAGCGCCCAGTCGCCCTCCAGATCTACGGCAACGACCCGTCCTACATGGCCGAGGCCGCCAGGATGCTCGAGGACCGCGGCGCGACCATCCTCGACATCAACATGGGCTGCCCCTCGAAGGCCGTCTGCAAGAACTCGGGCGGCTCCTCGCTGATGAAGGACCCCGAGCTCGCCGTGGCGATCGTGCGCGCGGTCCGCGCAGCGATCTCGATCCCCCTGACCGTCAAGATGCGCGCGGGCTTCGACCGCGCCCGCGTCAACGCGCCCGAGCTCTGCGAGGCCTTCGAGGCCGAGGGCGTCGCGGCCCTGACCATCCACTGGCGCACCCGCGAGGAGCGCTACGGCGGCACGCGCGACGTCTCGGCGATCGCCGAGGCCAAGCGCCGCGTCTCCATCCCCGTCATCGCCAACGGCGACGTCGTCGACGTCGCCTCGGCGCGCGCCATGTTCGAGGAGACCGGCTGCGACGGCGTCATGGTCGGCCGCGGCGCCATCGTCAACCCCTGGGTCTTCAAGCAGATCCACGCCTGGCTGCGCGGCGAGCCTGTCCCGGAGCCCTCGCTCGACGACCGCGAGCGGCTCCTCTTCGAGTACTACACCATGATCGGCGAGGCGCTGCCCGAGCGCGCCATCCTCGGCCGCATGAAGATGGTCACCAAGCACGTCGCGCAGGCCGTCGACCCGAGCGGCGAGGTCTTGCGCCGCCCGGTCCTCCAGAGCAAGAGCGTCGAGCAGGCCCAGAGCCTCGCGCGCGCCGCGTTCGACACCCTGCGCGAGCTCGAGCTCGGGGTGCACGCCGCGAGCTGAGGCGCCGCCCGCCTCGCCGCGCATCTCCCACATGACGCCCGCCCTACGACTCATGTACATCTACCTACATCGACGCACATGAGGCGGACGCGTAGTTTTTGTGACCCGTCTCCTCATCGCGCGGTCCATAGGACGCACGCCACGCTGGCGAGCAGGAGGAATGATGTCGCACAAGATCAACATGGGCCGCTACGTCCTCGAGCGTAAGCTCGGCGAAGGCGCCATGGGGGCGGTCTGGTTGGGTCGCAACGAGACCATCGACAAGACGTACGCGATCAAGGTCCTCAAGCCGAACCTCTCGCGCGATGAGGAGTACCGCACGCGGTTCCTGCGCGAGGCCCGCATCAACGCCAAGCTCGAGCACCCCAACGCCGTGCAGGTCTACGACGCCGGTGAGGAGCAGGGGCTGCTCTTCATCGTCATGGAGCTGCTCGACGGCCACGCGATGAACGTCGCGCTCGGCGGCCAGCCGCTCGAGCTCGGGCGCGCTCTGCGCCTGGGCATCCAGCTCTCCCGCGTCATCGCGTTCGCCCACGAGAACGGCCTGGTCCACCGCGACCTCAAGCCCGAGAACGTCATGCTCACCCGCAACTCGAGTACGGGGGAGGAGCGCGCGGTCGTCGTCGACTTCGGGCTCGCCTTCATCGACCGCCACGAGGACCTCGGCCGCATGACCGCCGTAGACGAGCGGCTCGTCTCGGGCACGCCCGCCTACCTCTCCCCCGAACAGGCCGAGGCGTCGCCTCACATCGGCCCCCCGAGCGACGTCTACTCGCTCGGCTGCACCCTCTACGAGATGCTCACCGGGCAAATCGTCTTCGACGAGACCTCGGTCACGCGCATGCTCACCTCCCACATGTTCATGCCGCCCAAGCCTCCGAGCTCGGTCCGGGGTGACGGGGTCATCAGCGCTCCGCTCGATCAGCTCATCCTGTCCACGCTCGAGAAGGACCCCGCGCGCCGACCCACCGCCGGGCGCCTGGCCGAGCGGCTCGCCGAGATCCTCGACCGCCCCGAGAACCAGGGCCGCGGGCGAGACGCGTCCTTCCAGCTCCCGCGCTCGGAGCGCGCCGTCGCGCGCGACACCAAGCGCGCCGACTACGATATCGGTCTCCGCGACACCGCCCCCGGCGGCCACGACATCTGCGTTGGCG
Source organism: uncultured Myxococcales bacterium (assembly GCA_913058025.1). Lineage (GTDB taxonomy): Bacteria > Myxococcota_A > Bradymonadia > Bradymonadales > Bradymonadaceae > CAJXPN01. The sequence goes on from CAJXPN010000161.1 coordinate 7,209, forward strand.
TCATCGGCGTCCCGCTGACCGACGAGCTCGCGCTCACGCTCTCGTTCATCCAGTGCGAGGCCACCGAGCTCGACGACCTCGCCGACCTGAGCGGTGTCGACATCCTCCTCGCCCACGCCGACCTCGGCGTGGACGAGCTCGGCGCGGCCGCCGACCACGTGCACGTGGTCGCCGTCGCCTCGGGCGGCGTCGCGCAGCTCATGCCGCTTCGCCGCGCCGGCGTCCGCGACATCCTCTCCGACCCCATCGATCCCGACAAGCTCATGGCGTGCGTCCAGCGCACCCGCAGGAAGCTCGAGCGCACCCGCTCAGGAGACTCGAAATGATCCGAACGCCCCACCGCATCGCCCTCACCGCATCCGCGCTCGTCGCGACGTTGTGCCTCTCGCCCGACGCGAACGCTCAAGAGATCGAGCGGACGATCGACTACACGGTCAAGAAGGGAGACACCTGCTGGGCGATCGCCAAGAAGCTCTACGGCGACCCCTGGAAGTACAAGTCGATCAGGACCAAGGCGAAGACCTGCCCCGACAAGATCGTCCCGGGGCAGATCCTCAAGCTCCCCCACCCCGAAGAGGTCGCGAAGCTCCCCGACGCGCGCGTCGATCGCGCCCGCGGTGACGTCACGGCGCGCGCGCCGGAGGACAGCTGGTCCGACGCCGACGCCGGCCTCGACCTCTGGAG
>CAJXPN010000162.1 GCA_913058025.1 uncultured Myxococcales bacterium
CTCCATGACCACGGAGGCCTGGCGGCAGTGCCCGCAGCCGAAGTCGGCGAACTCGACGAGGACGACCTTGGCGTCGGCCTTGCCCTTGAACGGGACGTTCTCGAGATTGAACTCGTGGGTCGCCTTGATCGACTTGAGGTACGCGGTGACGCCGTTGATGGTGTCGGTGTCGCTCAGGCCCTTGGCCAAGCCCTCGGCGAGCTTGCCGCCGGCGGAGACGGCGAGCATGCAGCCGCCGGTCTCTTGCTTCAGGCACGCGTCGAGGCTGTCGGTCGAGCCCTCGCAGGGGCACAGCTCGGCCTCGGCCAGCTTGACCATGCGGGTGCGCAGCTCGGGCTTGAGGCGAGTGAGGTCGAACGGGGGGTAGATCTTGGAGTCGACGCCATTGGTCGCCTCCTCCTTCTTGCCGTCTGCCTTCTTGTCACCCTCGGTGGGCGCCTCGGCGGCGGGCTTCTCGCCCTCCTCCTTCTTCTCCTCACCACAGCTCGCGCCCGCGAGCATCGTCACGGCGGCGAGCGCCGTGATCATCCTGACTGCGAGCTGACTCCAACGCGTCTTCATGTATGCTCCGATTCGGCTACGTTCATGGCTACTTTGTCTCGGCTCTCCAAGGAGGAGATGCTTCACACCGAGCATGTGGCTCGAACGGCGCTCGACGCGCCGATCTTCCGAGCGCCGCCATTCAACGACAGGCTCTCCACCACGTCAAGCGCGCCGGGGCCTCGAGTCGAGGACGAAGGAGACGGCGCAGGAGCTCACACCAACACGAAAGGAAGACGATGAGCGCGAGACACTCGAAGCCAGGCCTGTTGATCGTCGCGGCCGTGATGGCCCACGCCGCCCCCGCGGCAGCGCAACGTCACGACGAGTGGACGTGCGAGCCCACGTCCTCAGTGGGCTCGTGCCCCGAGCGCGACGCACCCGTCGCCAGGTTGAACAGACTCGCCGTGCGCGCTCGCCACCTGGGTGACCTCCCGGAGGCCGCGAGGCGCTACGACGAGATCTTCGGGCGGAGCCGGTGGTGCGACGACGTCGACCTGACCTCCGAGGCCCCGAACGCCACCGGCTACCGCGTCTACACCGACGCGTACGTGACCGCGAGGCGGCTCAAGCGAACCGCCGACGCGCTCCAGTGCGCGCTTGCTGCCTACCAGATCATCCCCCCGAGGGACGCGTCGAGCCCGGGCCAGACCACCTACATGCTCGCGACCGCCGTGAGGTTGGCCCAGACACGCGGGGTGCCGCTCCCGGAGATCATGGTCGACAACATGATGTTTCAGGGCATCGACACGCTGTCGGACTACCTGCACGAGGACGCGTTCTACATCGAGCCCTCCCTTCGGCGTTACAGGTCGATGCCCGACCGCGTCCGCGCCGTCGTCCGCGAGCGTGTGCTCGGGGCGCCGCTCGTCGAGGCCGAGGTGAAGGGGCCTTTCCGCTCCCCGAAGGAGCTGTGCGACGCGTTGGTCCCGCGCACGGACTACCCGAGTCAGGCGTGCACGCTCGCGGAGCTTCCCGCGGCGCGGGTCGCGGTCGTGACGCCCTGGCGGCCCTCCCCTGGCGCGGTGATCTCCTCGGACCCGTGCAGGCACGAGTCGGTCGTGACGATCCGGCGCGGCGACGAGGTGTGGGCGACGCTGCCCAAGGGCATCTCGAACGAGGACCTCAGGGAGTGCCACATGTCAGGCGGCGGGATCACCACCCCGACGGCGCCCCAGACGCGCGACTCCATCGGCGCGCCCTCCGTGCACCTCGTCTCCTATGAGACCTACCTCAGCGTCGGCGGAGACGCGTCGTTCACCAGCAGCGGCCTGGAGACCTACGTGTGCCGTGACGACGGGGCCGCGCCCAGGTGCTGGTTCAACGCCCGCGTGAGCGCGGTCGGCTCCGACATCGACCCGAACACCGGCGACGTGAACCACTGGTACAGGTTCGAGCCGCTCACCCCCGACCTCATACTCCGCCGCCTCGGGCTCCAGCCAGGTCAGGGAGGCACGCCGCCGGCCCGCATGACGATGGAGGAGCTGCTGAGGTGACCCGACGATGAGCGACGACACGAGACCACGGTTCACCGACGGGCCCGCCTACAGGCTCCAGCGCATGGAGCACGTCATCATGACGGGATCCTCGCTCACCATCCCCATACGCCGCGTCCGGGTCATCCGCGAGGCTCGCGCCGAGCTCGCCGAGAAGCGTGAGGCCGTGGCGCAACTGCGCCACGACAGGATCGTCCACGTCAGGCAGCTCGAGGAGGTCAGCGGAGGCATCTCACTGGCAGGAGGCATCGGCGGCGAGCTCTCGCCGATCGATTGACGGCTCACCGCAACACGACCCTGTCCCCGAACACGGCGACGTATTCGTCGAACGGCGCGAGCCGAGCCCCATCCGAGGGGCCGCTGCGCGCTTCCTCCCACGTTGCCGGAAACGCGGTCCGAGCGACCTCTGAGTTCTGCCACACGAGCGTGAACCGCTCCGGCGCGCCGAACCCACCACAAAGGCAGTCCGCGAGCGCGTCCAGGCATCCTCCGAAATACCCGCGCGGTCCGTTGATGGCCTCACCCAACGCGAGATGAAGCGAGGGTCGATCGGTGATGCAGCCCCCGTCCATCGTGTAGGTGGTCCCCTCGGGAGGCACCTCACGGCCGCCGCCGCAGAGGGCGAACCAGTGGAGCCGGACCAGGTAGAGCCACTCGAGCTTCGTCTCCAGGTCCAAGTCCACCCAGGTACCCAGCTCATCCGACGGGAAGTTCTGCCACCGTTCGAGCGCGCCGCTCGAGAACGGTTGGCCTCGGTGGTTGAGGCGATCCTCGCGCAACCAGTGTGGTCTCGTGCTCATTCGTTCCTTGTGGGTGTACAGGTGTGTAGAGTCCATGCGCGGCGCCCGGTCATCCTGGCGCCTCCATTGAACAACGGATCACCTGACGCGTCGAGAGCCCCGGCCGCCGACCATCGGCCTGGTGATCTCACACACGAACCGAGAACGCATTGATACGACACGCCCGACCCGACGACCTCGACGGGATCCTGAACGTCGCGACCCACTCCACCCTCTTCGAACACGAGGAGATGGAGGTCTTCGGGCACACGATCCGTGAGTTTTTCGCGGAGGAGGAGCCCGAGCACGTCTGGCTCGTGGACGAGCACCTCGGCGCGGTCTCCGCGGTCGCGTACATGGGCCCCGAGATGGCGGATCGCGTCTGGAACCTGTTCTTCATCTCCGTGCTGCCCGAGCTCAAGGGGATGGGGCGGGGCGGCGCGCTCCTGCGCCACGTCGAGGCGCAGCTCGTGGACCTGGAGCAGCGGATGTTGGTGATCGATACGTCCGGGCTCGACGGGTTCGAGCCCACGCGCGCCTTCTACATCAAGCACGGCTACACCCTCTCTGCGCAGATCCCCGACTTCTGGGCGGACGGCGACGACAAGGTCGTGTTCACCAAGCGCCTGTCGTGAGCACCGTCACCGTCGGGCTGACGCAGCTCCCCAACCACACGGACACGGGCGCGAACGCGGCCAGGATCCTCGGCGCGATCGCGCAGTGGGGCGCCCGCGGCGTCGACCTCGTGGTGTTCCCGGAGTGCGCGCTGACCGGGTTCTCTGCGCGACATGGCGACGCCACGCCCGAGACGATCCGCGCGCACGTCGACGCGATCGAGCGCGCCGCGATCACGCAGGGGCTCGCGGTCGTGTTGCCGTCGGCGCGGCTCGATGGTGACGAGGCCATCAACTCTGGGTGGTGGCTGGGCGCCGGGCTCGAGCGCTCGCGGTTCGACAAGACGGGGCTCACGGAGTCCGAGCGCCTCTACTTCACGGCGCCCGAGTCGCCAGGGGTGCGGGTCGTCGAGGTCGGCGGCGCGCGCTTCGGGGTCCTGATCTGCCGGGAGGTCGACGACGACCCGGAGCGATACCTGGGCGACGACCCGCCAGACGTGGTCCTCTGGCCGGGGTATTGGGGCTGGGACGCCGAAGACGGGTGGGACCCGGAGGTCGGCGGCGCGTACGCGCTCACCCGACGGCTCGAGCGCCCGCTCCTGCAGGCGACCTTCAGCCGCAACGAGGGCACGACGCACCGGGGCGCGGGGCCGCACGGGCTGAGCGTCGTCGTGGGTCGCGGCAACGAGCTCGCGCGCCGTGGCCCGTGGGGTGAGGACGCCGGGATCGAGGTCACGCTCACGCGAAGGGGTGGCTCGTGGGACGTGCTCGAGAGCGCGGCCGTCGCGCCGATCGGCTGGGGCACTTCGGCTGGCGCGGAGGGTGGGAACAAGGGCCGCGGAGCCGAGGTTGTCAGGGGGTCCGCGTGAGCGCGTCCTGACTGGACGCGCCCTCGCAGAAGCATTAGGTTTCCTCCAACTTCGCGCATGACGCGGGTGATTCGGAGGTCCTGAGCCGGACCGACGATCCATCACCCCTCGTGTCGCGCGACACAACGAGCAGAAGGTCAGCAGAGATGTTCAAGCGAACGACGACGACGACGATCACCCACGCGACTCCTACGACCGCGACGGTGACGACGACGACGACGACCGCGACGTCCCGCTGACGCCGCGCCGCCCTCCCCTCTCACCGAGAGTCGAGACGGCGCGTGCCTTCGAAACCTGCACGACCCCATACAAGCGCAACATCACGCGACCTCGGCGGACACGATCCGACCGGAGGTGCATGTACACGAGAGGACACGAGACATGAGCGATCAAAGCGACGCGGTTCAGGCCGAGGCAGACAAGCTCTGGCGCATCCGCCACTCCGCATCCCACATCCTCGCGACCGCCATCCAGGAGATGTTCCCGGAGGCCAAGTTCGCCATCGGCCCGCCCATCGCCGACGGGTTCTACTACGACTTCGACCTCCCCCGGCCCCTCTCCACCGAGGACTTCGACGAGATCGAAGGCCGCATGAAGGCGGTCGTCAAGGCCAACCAGCGCTTCGAGCGCGACGAGTGGTCGAAGGCGGACGCGCGTGAGTTCTTCGCCGACCAACCCTACAAGCTCGAGCTGATCGACGGGATCGAGGGCGACACCGTCTCGATCTTCAAGAACGGCCCGTTCACCGACCTGTGCGCCGGCCCCCACGTCGGCCGCACCAAGCAGTGCAAGCACTTCAAGCTCCTGAAGGTCGCGGGCGCGTACTGGCGAGGCGACGAGAACCGCCCGATGCTCCAGCGCGTCTACGCCACCGCGTTCGCCAAGCGCGACGACCTCGACGCGCACCTGCACATGCTCGAGGAGGCGCGCCGTCGCGACCACCGCAAGCTCGCGCGTGAGCTCGATCTCTTCGACTTCAACAAGCTCTCGCCCGGCGCGATCTTCTGGCGCCCGAAGGGCTGGGCGTCCTACCTCCAGCTCCAGGCCTACTTCCGCGAGATCGAGCAGAAGAACGACTACGTCGAGATCTGCAACCCGATCCTGTACTCGAAGGAGCTCTTCGAGCAGTCGGGCCACTGGGACCACTACCGCGACCACATGTACATCATCCGCGGCGGCTCGGAGTCCGAGGAGGCTGGCGAGGAGTCACACAACGTGACCTACGGCCTCAAGCCGATGAACTGCCCGGACACCATGCTCTTCTTCGGCTCGAAGAAGCGCTCCTACCGTGAGCTCCCGATGCGCGTGGCCGAGTTCGGCATGCTCCACCGCAACGAGCTCGCGGGCGCGCTCTCCGGCGCGACCCGCGTGCGCCAGTTCTGCCAGGACGACGCGCACATCTTCGCGACCGAGGAGCAGATCCCCGGCGAGATAGACAACGTGCTCGCGCTCGTCGACCAGACCTACTCGATGTTCGGGCTCGACTACCACTTCGAGCTCTCGACTCGCCCCGAGGACTTCATGGGCGAGGTCGAGGTCTGGGACGCGGCCGAGGACGCGCTCAAGACCGCGATCGACTCGTCCGGTCGCGACTACAAGATCAACGAGGGCGACGGCGCGTTCTATGGCCCAAAGATCGACATCTTCCTGCGCGACGCGCTCGGCCGCACCTGGCAGTGCGCGACCATCCAGCTCGACTTCCAGCTCCCGCGCGCCTTCGACCTGACCTACACCACCGCGGACAACTCCGAGCGCACCCCCGTGGTCATCCACCGCGCGATCGCTGGCAGCCTCGAGCGCTTCTTCGCCGTGCTGCTCGAGCACTTCGCGGGCGCGTTCCCGACCTGGCTGGCGCCGGTGCAGGTCAAGATCCTGTCGATCACCGACGACCAGGCCGACGTGGCCTGGGAGATCGCCCGTGACCTGCGCGCCTCGGGCGTGCGCGTCGAGGTCGACGATCGCTCGGAGAAGATCGGAAAGAAGATCGCCGAGGCCGAGGTCTCCAAGACCCCCTACATGTTCGTCATCGGCAAGCGCGAGGCCGAGGCAGGCAACGTCGCCGTGCGCACCTGGACCGAGGGCAGGCGCGGTGTGATGGCCGTGGCCGACGTGAAGGCAGAGATCCTCGAGAGGATCGCCAACCGCACCCTGGACGCCAAGGTCGAGGTCAGCGCGATCTCGCAGCTGGCGGCCGCGGCCGACGAGGCCGACGCCGCCCCCCCCGAATACTGAGCCATAACCCAACCGCCCCGGCGACCGGGGCCACGTGAGGGCTAGACCTCACACGAATCGGCCCCGCCTTCCGGGGCCGATTCATGTGAGGTCTTCTCATGCGTACCCTCATCGTCGGCATCGACCCGCCAGAACAGGAGCTCATCCGCGAGGTCGTCCACGGCCCGGTGGTCTTCCACGAGATCCTGCCCGAGTACCGCGTCGAGTCCGGTCGACTGTTCGCGCACAACCGCAGCGGCTCACGCTTCCTCGAGATCGACCGGGTCGTCTTCCACGGCATCTTCGCCGACGACTTCGACTTCATCACCGCGCTCGCGCTGTGGGGCGGCCCGTGCCTGCCGTCCGGCTCGGGGCTGCTCGACTGCCGCCTGCGGCTGCCTTGCCTGGCGCGCGCGAGGCGCGTGTCACGCTTCGGCGCGGACCCGCGCGGGTTCGTCGCGCCGGGCAAGACCGTTGACGCGCGCGGCGCAGACACCGTCGCGAAGTGGGGCAACTGGCACTGCGGTGAGGGGAAGGAGCGGTTCACCGCGTCCTTCACCGCGCCAGACGAGCCCGTCGTGCTCGAGGCGTTCCACCCTGGCGAGGCGGTGCGCGTGGCGCTAGTGGGCGAGCGCGCCTGGCAGGTCCGGCTGATGGGAGACGGCTGGCTCAAGTCGATCCACGACGACCGCTCGGAGTTCATGGAGATCGACCCGGAGCTGCTCGCCGACACGCGCGCGCTCGCGGAGCACTTCGACCTCGCACTGATCGGGGTCGACTACATCGCCGGAGAGGGAGGCCGCGCGCACCTGCTCGAGGTCAACCACGCGCCGAACGTGACCGTGTTCGACGAGATGCGCGACGCGTTCGTCGCGCTCGTGGCCGAGTTCGCGAACGCAGAGTGAGGTGCGCCAGGGGCACACCGGGCCGAACCTCCGCAGCGCTTCCCCACGCCCCTGGAGATGTCGGACGCGAGCTCTTTGACCGTCTTCTTGAAGTACGTGCCCGAATGACGATAGCTCGTGATCACGCTGTAGATGCGCGCGTACTTGCGCACGCGCGCGGGGTCCTCACTCTTCCTCGGCGCGTCCGCCATGCCCCGCGCGCGCGACCTTGCCCTCACGCAGCCGCTCGAAGAACGAGGTGAGCTGCTCGGAGCACTGGGCGGCCATGGTGCGCGCGACGACGCAGCGGTGGTTGAGGCGAGGATCCTCGAGCATGGCGTAGACGGAACGCACTGCGCCCGCCTTGGGGTCGGGGGCGCCGTAGACGACGCGGCCGACTCTGGAGTTCACGATCGTGCCGGCGCACATTGGGCAGGGCTCGAGGGTGACGAAGCTGTCTCTTATACACATCTCCGAGCCCACGAGACAGGCAGAAA
>CAJXPN010000163.1 GCA_913058025.1 uncultured Myxococcales bacterium
GGCATACGATTTTTCTGCCTGTCTCGTGGGCTCGGAGATGTGTATAAGAGACAGTCCCCGACCACGCACGACGCGCACGTCGACGCGTCGTCGCACCGCAAGCCCTCGTCGCACGTCCCGTTGGCGCGGCACGCGCATTCGGCCTCGCCGGCCGCGCAGTCCACGCACGCCCCGTCGACGCACTGCTGCCCCGCGAGCGCGCCCGTACAGTCGGCGGCGGTCACGCAGCCACCCTCACCTGCGTCGGCGTCGGCGCGGCCCGCGTCACGCGTGGGCTCGGGGTCGGGGTCGTCCTCCGGGCACCCGGAGAGCCCGAACACGACGAGCGCGCCCAGCGTGAGGGTCAGGAGTCGGGCCGCCCAGATCGGGGCGGCCTCGTGGTGGGGACGTCGTGGTGTGATGGGCATCGAATCTCCGTTGCGAGGGCGCGCGCTTTGGTTCCATGGGGTCTTGATGGGACGGAGTGGAGATTCCTTCCGAGGTGGATGCCCTCAGTACACCGTGAAGTCGTTGTAGTAGATGAAGAGGATGATGTCGGAGAGCTCCTCGAGGTTGATGTCCTGGTTGACGAACTCGTCTCGCTGGTTGAACACGAGCTCCCAGCTCGTGTTGATGAGCGGACGCTCCCGCAGGCGGTAGCTCTTGTAGATGTCGGTGCCCGAATCCTTGAGCTGACGCGAGGAGTTGAAGAACGGGTCGATCACGGCGGTCCGGTCGGGGAACTGGTAGAAGATCGACTCGTCCTCGACGCTGCGGACGACGCTGGTACCGACCTGGCGCAGGTAGAGGCGCCCGAGGAAGTCGGGGTTGCCGCCGACGACGATGTTCGCCTCGATGTTGAAGATCTTGTGGTTGCGCGTGAGCGGTGAGAGCCGCTCGATGCTCGTGCGGAACGGGACGGTGATGTAGCCCTGGGCGTTGAGCATGCCCGGGTCCAGCATCCGCTGACGCAGGAGCGCCTCACGCTGTGTGACCGTGAGCGCCTCGCCATCGGCGTCGGTGCGCGGGATTTGCATGATGTCGTCCATCAGCGAGAGGATCTCGAGGCGCGTCTCGGGGAGGCCGAAGACCTCCTCGAACGTGATGAACGCGTTCCTCAGGTCGAAGACGTAGTTCTCCAGGTTGTACTCGCCGGACGAGATCATACGGATGAGGAAGAGCTGGTCACGCTGCGTGTAGGTCGTGGAGGTGTAGTACTCGTAGACGAGCGTGAGCCGGTACGCCTCGCGCAGCGCGTCCTCGAACGAGATCTCGGCGTTGATGACCGAGTCGTTCCGGTAGATGCGAATGTTCGGGTCGTTCTTGGCCGCCTCGACGTTGATCGAGAGCCCGAGGGCCTCCTCGAACTCGAGCTCGGTCCTCTTGGCCTGCTGACGCAGCCTCCCGATCTCGGAGAGCGCGAGCTGGATCTGGTACTCCGCCGAGAGCATCGAGAGCTCGAGGTCGCGTAGGCGCAACGTCAGCCGCTTCATCGCCGCGTCGCGGGTCGCGTCGAGGATGGCGCACTGGATCTCGGAGTCCCAACCGAGCCTCCCGCTCTCGATCTCCTGGCGCTCGTCGCGGCGCACCTTCGTGCGCTCGTTGGCACTCGAGATCTTGCGCTCGGTGACGACCGCCGCGCCGGCGAGGACGGCGATCGATCCGAGGCACGCGCCGAGGAGCAATTTTCCGGAGATGCCGCCGCCGCCGCCGCCGCCCAGGCAGTTGGTCGCGGACTCGACCGACGAGGTGATCGCCTGGGTGACGCGCTGGAACCGCTCGACCTCCTGCTGGATCTCGAGCTTTTCCTCCTCGAGGTTGAAGACGCGCTGGGAGGTCTCGATCTGGAAGTCGGCGTTGGTGAGCTGGATGCCGCACTGGGTCGAGGCGAGCTCACGCTCGATCTCGATCTCCTCGAAGGTGTTCTGGATCTGGGTGATCGACTGGCGCGCGTCGAGCTGGCGCAGCTCCAGGTTCGTGATCGCCTGGTGGAGGGTGCCGTTGCCTGCGAAGCCACACGGGTCGCCGAGCAGCGAGAGCCGCTCGTCCAGGAACGCGAACTGCTCGATGGCCGGGCGGACGACGCCGTTGGCGTCGGTGAACAGGCCGCAGATGTCGCCGAGCTGGTTCTCGTAGGTGCGCGAGATGCGGGTGAGCTCGGCCTGGAAGCTCGCGGTGTCGGTCTCGTAGGTGCGCGTGGAGTCGAGCGCGCGCTGCTCTCGCGTCCTCGCGACGTCGAGCTTCAAGAGCATGGTCTTCAAGACCTTCTCGAAGGCGTTCGATTCGGCGGTGACCGTCGACGTGTTGTCGAGCGCGGGGAACGGGATGTAGTCGGCGGGGTAGCCGAAGAAGTTGATCTCCTGGCTGATGGTGTCGTTGACGTTGGCGAGATCGAGCAGGGTCATGCGGTAGCGCAGCTGGGACCGCTCGAGCGCGCGCAGGAGCTCGGGGCGCTCCGAGCCGCCGGCCTCGTCGTAGAGCTTGACGATCACGTTCGCGAGGACGACCGACTCCAGGTACGTCGCGGTGTACGCGCGGCTCGCCACGCGCGAGGCGAGGTCCGGGCGGTTGAAGCTCTGGTAGCGACGCGCGATCTCGGCCAGCACGCGTGAGCGCTGCGTGGACGCGCGGATGAGGCGGTCGAAATAGGAGGTCACCGTCGCCGCGGAGATGAAGTTGCGCTGGGTCGCCGGGGCCCCCGAGCGCAGCGACGCGCCCATGACGTCACCCATCGCGTAGAAGCGCGCCAGGACCATGTCGTAGTACTGGACGGCCTGGTAGAGCTTGAACATCTCGAAGCCCGCGATCCCGGACAGGTCCAGCCCGTTCTCCTCGAAGCGGCTCCCCTCGAAGCTCGCGGCGAGCGAGCCGGCCAGATCGAAGCGCGACTCGAAGGCGTCGGTGAAGGCGTCGTCACCGAGCATGATCAGCAGCTCGGAGTAGAGGCGCTCGAAGCCGTCGTGGGTCACGGGGAGCCCGCCCAACGGGTTGGGCTCCTCACGCACGCCGAAGTTCTCCTCGAGGTAGGTGTAGAGCAGGTCGGCGCCGGGGCGGTTGCTGTGGGTTTGGGAGTCGTAGAATTGGTCGTAGACGTCGAGCAGGCAGTCGACGCGCTCACGCAGACCCTCGATCTGCTCGGGGTCGTAGCAGTACGGGGTGGAGTCGGAGAAGGGGACGCAGACCTCGGGGACGAAGCCCACCGTCGAGCTGTTGTCGCGGGCGCGGAAGCGCGTCTTGTAACGGAACGCATCCTCCATCTCGGCGCGGAAGCTGAAGAAGGGGACGTCGGCCGCGTTCGCCTCGTAGAAGACCTTGCCTGCGCGGCGGTCGAGCGCGTTGTCGTCGCAGAAGACCTGAGAGCCCTCACACGTCCACTTGGCGTCGACCTGTTTGAGCAACGGGTTGTTCGACGCGAGCCACAGGTTGAGCTGGTCGAGGCACGTGCCGGTTCGTTGACAAGGCTGCGCAGAGATGTTCGGCAGGAGCACCGGGTCGGTCGTGAAGAAGATCACGTTGCTTTGGGTGGGACACGCCACGCGGACGTCGACGTAGCGGTCCCCGCAGTCGGAGACGTCGCCCCCCAGCGCACAGCTCGCCGCCCTCGAGCCGAACCCGCCGTCCTCGCAGATGCCGTTGCGAGATGTGACGCAGGAGTCGTCATTGGGCCCCAGGCCCCCCTCGGTCCAGCTCGAGGTGTGCTCGGGGCCGCCGTCGAACAGGCCGGTCTCCTCGCACAGGTAGTGGACCTCCTCGATGTCGTCAGGCCACACGATTCGCGAGGCCGCCGAGAGCTCTCCGCCGTCGACGAGCGCGCGGATCACCTCTTCGGCGTTGTCCACGGTCAACGGCACGTTCAGGCCGATCGCCTCGTCGAGGAGCTCACGCGAGCACTGGACCTGGTTGATCGCGCTCCCCTGGCTCAGGTTCTTTGGCGGCTCGGAGCCCTGGTAGGCGTCCGGGACGCCGTCGCCGTCCTCGTCGATCAGCTCGATCTCTGCCGGGCTGCGCTCGAGCAGCATGTAACCGTAGGCGACCATGTCCTCGCCGTTCCCCAGGAAGGAGGGGTAGGACTCCCGGAACAGGATGAACATTTCGGAGTGGTCGATCATCGCGCCGTCGAGGAACTCGACGGTGCGCACGAGCGGCTTGCCGTCGGGGATCGGGTTGCTCATGGCGAGGTTCTTGTTCGCGGTGACCTGCTCGGTGGTGGTGGCGTCGAAGAAGGGGAGACGAGCGTCGACGCAGTGGCCCTTTTCGTAGCGGCCCGTGCTGGGGTCGAGCGAGGTCGCGTCGAGGAACCCGGGGACCAGCCACGGCGTGTCCGTGAAGACGAAGCCGGGGGCACACTGGCTCGAGCCCGTGGCGGCCTCGTAGCGTCCTCCGACCACGACCGTGAGGTCCATCTCCTCGATGAAGTTGACGCAGTTCGCCGTGATGCCCGCGGCGCACGTGCCGGTGTCGCCAGGGTCGCCCTGGAACCGCAGCGCGACCTTGGGGTCACCCGCGTAGTGCAACGCGGTGTCCGAGACGATCCGGCCCTCGAGATCCTGGCCCCTGTTGCGATCGGGGACGTACAGGTTCATCGCCATGGGGAACTCGGAGAGCCCCTGCGGGATGGGGGTCTCGTCGAGCACCGTGACGTAGGGGATCGGCAAGGTCCCCGCGCCGGAGTCGTAGAGGTAGCAGGCGCCCTCGTTGACGATGCAATCCTCGACGACGTTGGGGAAGGCCCACTGACGGGTCTGGGTCGAGGTGAGCACGGCCTCCATCTCGTTCCACCCCTGGAGGTTTCCGCGCCGGAACGCGCTCCAGCGTTGGATGAGACCGTTGCGCACGCCGGTCACGTCGCTCTTGTCCGCGCGGTCGCTCCACCCGGCGCCAGAGGACGTCGCGTCGATGCCCTCCGTCTCGAAGTTCGCGTAATAGTACATCTTGCCGGTCCAGCGGCCCGTAGGGCTGGCGACGTACGAGAGGTCGAGCCGCTGCGCGCCCAACTCGGACTCGACCTCGATCGCGCCGCGCCAGCGCGTCGCGTCGATCGCGGCGCCGCCGTTGCCCAGGCGCACGGTCACCTCGGGGCAGTCGTCGACGCACCGCGGCGGGACGCGCACGGTGATCGCACGATCCTGGGTGATCGCGCCGAACTCGCCCATCTCGATCCACCACAGCGGGCAGTCCACACCGGCGCACTCGGAGACCGACGCGAAGTCCTCGGCCCGATCGACGGATCCGTCGGCGAGGAGGACGTTGTGGTCGACCTTGCGCAGCGTGACGCTGATGAAGCTCTCGGACGTGTTGGTCAGGCGGACCTGCTTCTCGAGCTGGGTGTTGGTGAACTCGAGCACGTTCGTGGAGACGTCGAGACTGCCAGCGCGGGTGGGGTTGGGCTGGCCGGTGCTCGCGCCCCGGGCCATACAGAACCCGGTGACGCCGTCGCTCGAGTCGTCACACACGAAGCCCGAGGGGCATATCGAATCGACCTCGTCGAGCGAGCACGGCTCACGGCACACGCGCTTGTGGCAGGCGGTCCGCTCGCCGGACTGCGCGCAGTCGCTGTTGTTGGCGCACTCGACGAAGCACGAGCCGTCGATGCAGAGCTGAAACTCGGGGCAGTTCGCGTCCTCGAAGCACACGGCTGGCATGGAGCCGGGGACGATGCACGAGCCGTTGACGCAAGCCAGGTCGTCGAGGCAGCCCTCGATGAACCCGTCGACGCACTGGCGCTCTCCGTTCTCGGTGACGACGCTGCGCTCGCAGGTGGACACACAGGTCGGGTCGCTGGGGGGCGTGCGCCCGACGACGGTCTCGTCGCCCACGCAGTGGTTGATCGAGTCGAGGCAGGTCAGGCCCGCGTTGCACGAGCTGTCCGAGGTGCACTGGCATCCGATCGTGCCGAGGTCGCAGAACACGCACACGGACGGCAAGATGGAGGTGTCGCACTTCAGGTTGGTGTCGCACGTCTCGTCACCGAAGCACGGCCCCCCTCGTTGGCCTTCGTTGCGGCTACAGATCGCGCCGTCCTTGCACACGAGCCCAGGATCACAGCTGCCGCCCAGGCACGCGCAGCTCTCCTCGCCCGGTACGCACCCGCTCGACTGGCAGAACCCATCCGTGCACGCGTCCTCGGCGCCGTCGCACGAGCCACCTTGAGCGCACGCGCACCCGGTCTCACCGGGGGGACACGAGGGCTCCTTGCAGATCCCCGCGACGCACGCTAGGTCTTCTCCGTCGGCGCCCACGCCGCAGCCCCCGTCTGCCTCACAGCGGCACCCCTGGTCCCCGAGCGCGCAGCTCGGGTCCTCGCACGTCCCCTCGACGCACGCGAGTTCGCCCACGCACGCGCCACCGGCGTCGCACGCGCACCCGGCGTTGCCGGGCGTGCACGATGGGGGCGCCTCGCACGTGTCGGAGCTCAGGTCGCAGCGCAGCCCGGTCGCGCACGTGAAGCGCTCCGAGCAGGCGCACCCCTGCGTGCCGACCGCGCAGCTCTGGGGCGCGCAGACGCCCTGCTGGCATGCCGAGCCTGCCGCGCACGTGCGGTCGAGCGCGCAACCACAGGCGAGGTCGCCGATGACGCACCCCGCGACCTCACATCGCTCCACGCCCGAGGCCTCCGAGCACTCGAGCCCGGCGCCGCACGCGCCCGCGTCGGTGCACGCGCACCCCACGTCTCCAGGCGCGCACGGCGCGAGCTCGCAGACGCCCAGAGCGCACGCGAGCTGGCGGCCGTCGCCGTCGAGCGCGCAGACGTCTCCCGACGTGCAGGCGCACCCCAGGTCACCTCTCGAGCAGTCCTCGGGGGGCGAGGATTCCTCGCCTGGGCACCCCCATGAGAAGAAGGCGGCGACGAGCACGCAACCGAGCCACCCGAACCTGGTCGGCGAGTCGGAGAACGGGGAAGACGACATGAGGTACTCCTGTGCTTTCATTCGAATGAGGCGGTGACACCGTCGATACGCACGCCCTGGGCGTCGAAGCACGAGACCTCCTGGATGGAGAGCCCCGAGGGGTCACCACTGATCTGGAGGCTGGCCGTCCCGGCGGGCAAGGTGGCGTCGGAGGTTTGGCTGAGCGCGAGCGCGACGTTCGGCGCGCGCTTTCGCCAGGCACCCTGGACGCCATCGGCGTAGGTCGCGCCGAGGATCTCGCTCCCGGACTCGAGCAGGAGCACCTCACAGGAGCGCGCCAGCTCAGACGAGATCGTGAGGCCGCTGACCGCGACCCCCACGCACATCCCCTCCTCACACACGGCGCCGTCGCCGCAGGTGCTCGCCGAGGTACACGCGCAGCCGACCTGGCCAGCCACGCATTCGATCGGCGTGTTGTTCTGCTCGCCCTCTGGGTCGCTGCACCCCGAAGCCACGCCCACGCTCAGGAACAGGGCGCTGGAGAGGAACGTACGTCGGATCAGTCTCTTCATGTTCATTCTCTTGGGGGGTCGAGGTCGTTGAGTGGACGTTATGGAACGCTTCGTCCTGAGCCCAGACGACCCCACCCGCGGATCCCTTCCCCAAAAGAGACCCGCTCCCTCCTGGACGCGTCGTCTTCCAGTCGAAGGTCCCCAGGATCACCCCCATATTTCTCGTGCCTCGAAGAGGCCGACACCTCATCGCGGGTGCGACGGGGCCGGACATGCCGAGCCAGGTCGCGGCGCGAGGGCGCGCTCGCTCGTCGACCCCCTACCCTCCTGTGCCGACTCCCTCCGCTCATCTTCTCCAGAAGAGCCGGAGGTGAGCGGTCTCTCAAGTCCAACGCCAACGATAAGCTTCACGAGAAAGACAGAAAAATCGACCACTTGCACCGCAAGATCGGCGAGATGACGATGGACATCGAGATCTTGACCAAGGCTCACGAGATCATCAAACGCGATACCCAGCAAGTCGACGTCACCTCGGCGCTTTTTGGGC
>CAJXPN010000164.1 GCA_913058025.1 uncultured Myxococcales bacterium
GAGTCGAGGTCCGCGTCGCCGACCTGCGGCGTCCCCACCACCGACGCGCTGATCAGGTGCTCACCCGCTGGCGCGAGCTCGCGGCTCAAAGCCGTCGGCTCACAGAGCGTGTTCACGGGGCCTGAGCCGTCGCCATCGAGCGCGAGGATGGGCTCACCGATCACCGACTTCGGCGAGGCGTAGTACAGGCACGCCGTGCCCCTCCAGCCTGGGTCCTCGATCTTCTCGGGGAGCAGGCGGGTGGCCTGGGACACGTCCGTCGCGATCACGAGCGACTCGGCCTCGATCTCCTCGCCGCCCTCGAGGGCGAGCACGCCGCCCTCCTCGTCCACGCGCTCCACGCGCGCGCCGTAGCGGAACGTGTCGGGGCCGAGCCCCTCGGCGAGCTGCTCGGTGATCGCGCCGATGCCGCGCGCGGGCAACGACACCCTCCCCTCAGCGAACATCTTGAAGGTGAACGCGAGCATCTGGTGGGTCGTCTGGAGATCGCGATCGAGCAGGACGCCTCCATAGAACGGCCTGAAGAAGGAGTCGATGAACTCCTCGCTGAAGCCGCGCGCGCGCAGCCACGCGTAGCTCGTCGTGGCCTCTTGCTCGAGCAGTTCCTGGGTCGACTTCGTCGTCATCTCCAGGCGCATCTTCGCCACGCGGAGCTTGTCGCCCATGCCACCGATCTTCGCGGCGAGCGTGGCGAGCGTGTCCTGAGGGCGCCGGATGGGGTCCGAGATCCGCTCGAAGGCCCCCTCACGCCGGATCATGGCGCCAGGCATGAACGGGCGCAGGTCCAGGCGCTCGTAGTCCAGGTACTTCTGAGCGGTGGGGTATGCCTCGAGCAGCACCTGGAAGCCGCGGTCGAGCCGGAAGCCCTCCACGACGTCGGTGCGCACTCGCCCGCCGGGGCCATCCGACGCGTCCAGGACGAGGACGTCCCGGCCCGCCGCGCGCAACCTCAGCGCGCACGTCAGACCTGCCAACCCCGCGCCCACGATCACGACCTCATGCTTCGCCATCTCGCTCCTCCGGTTCGTCTCTCACGCGCAATCCTGGGCTTCGATGCGGCGCGCAACCGGTGGGGTGCGCGTCGGGGAGCATTCGGTCACTTCCCCAACGTGTGCCGCAACGACGACTCGAGCGTGGGATAGCTGAACGAGAAGCCGGCCTCTTCGAGGCGCTTGGGCAGCACGCGCTGGCCCGCGAGCAGCACCTCGTCGGCCATCTGGCGCCCCAGCGCGGCGCGCAGCGCGAACGCGGGCGCGGGCGCGAACGTGGGCCTGCCGAGCACCTTCCCCAGCGTCTTCGTCCAGACCGCGTTGGTCACCGGCGCCGGCCCCACGACGTTGACCGGGCCGCGCATCTCCTCGTCGAAGAGCGCGTGGTGGATCGCGCCGACGACGTCGTCGAGCGCGACCCAGCTCATGTATTGCTTGCCGGACCCGAGCTTCCCGCCGCCGCCGAGCTTGAACAGCATCAGCACCTTCCCGAGCACGCCGCCCTTGGCCGTCATCACCAGCCCGATGCGCAGGTGCACGACGCGTATCCCCGCAGCCTCAGCCGCCTTCGTCTCCTCCTCCCACGCCTTGCACACGTCCGAGAGGAACAGGTCCCCGAGCTCGCTGTCCTCGGTCAGGAGGTCCTCGCCGCGGTCGCCGTAGATCCCGACGGCCGAGGCGGACAGGAGCACGCGCGGCTTGCGCTCGAGCCCGGCGAGCGCCTCGCTGAGCAGGCGAGTGCCCTGGCGGCGCGACTCCATCACGCGCGCCTTCTGCGCGGCGCTCCAGCGCTTGCCCGCGACGTTCTCTCCGGCGAGATGGACCACCGCGTCGAGCCCCTCGAAGCCGGCCGCGTCGATCTCGG
Organism: uncultured Myxococcales bacterium; assembly: GCA_913058025.1. Lineage (GTDB taxonomy): Bacteria > Myxococcota_A > Bradymonadia > Bradymonadales > Bradymonadaceae > CAJXPN01. The sequence goes on from CAJXPN010000164.1 coordinate 1,855, forward strand.
ACTCGCTCGGGCGCCAGTAGATCTGGCCCTCCTGGGCGTCCCTGCGGACGACGGGGAGCACGTCGTGACCGCCCGTGGTCAGGAAGCTCGAGAGCGCCGTCCCCACGAGCCCCGTCGAACCCGTGATCGCCACGCGCTGGCGCGGCCGATCCTCGTATTTCTTGTGCCTCATCACGTCATCCATCGTGCGCCTGTGTCTGAAGTCGAACATCTGATCGAGGAAGCGACGCGTCGCCCAGCCTCCGAAGAGCTTCCCGAGGGGTCCCATCGGTAGCCTGTATTCGACGCGATCGTCGAGCGCAGAGCGACCTCCGCCCAGGTCCTCGAACTTGTGCACGTGGGCCCAGTGGGAGAAGGGGCCTCGGTGTTGGACGTCCCGGAACTGGCGCCCCTCGACGTGCTGATCGTGGTGGGCCTCCCAGGTCATCGCGATCGGACCCTGCTTGACCTTGAACTCGAGAACGCTCCCGTCGCTGATTCCTCCCTCCTGGCGCACGACCTCGAGGTTCTGCCACGGCGGCGCGAGCCGCTCGAACGCCCCTGGCCGCGCGTGCCAGCCGTAGAGATCCTCGGCGCTCACATCGAGCTCGGTCCTCGCCACGTATTCGCTGCTCTTCATCCTGCCTTCTCCTTCTCACTCATTCATCATTCATCATTCGATCATTCATCAGTCGTTCAGTCGTCGGCGCCGGGGAGCCCCTCGGGGGTGAGGACCTCGCCGCGCCCGAGCGCGTCGCGCGCCCAGGCGAAGACGACCTCGTCCCGCAGCCGCTTCGCGTCCGAGCGTCTGTCGAGGTTGCTCAACATCATCTTCATCCTGAAGATGCCGCGCACGTCGGGCTCGTGGCGCGCGATGAACGCCCAGTACAGGTCGGACAGCGGGCAGTTCTTGCGCGGGTCGAACGCGCAGTCGCCGCAGAAGTCGCTCATCTTGTTGATGTAGTTCGACCCGGCGGCGTAGGGCTTCGTGGTGAACAGGTCCCCGACGCCGAAGGTCCCCATCCCGAGGACGTTCGGCTCGACGACCCAGTCGTACGCGTCCACGAACGCGCACCAGAACCAGTCGGTGAGCCCGCGGGGGGAGACGTCGAGCAGCGCGCCGATGTTCGCGAGCACCATCAACCGCTCGATGTGGTGGGCGTAGCCGGCCTCCATGACGCCCTCGACGACGTGGTCGAGGCACCCGAGGCCGCTGGGCGCGCCCCAGTACGCAGGCGGCAAGGGCCAGTCCGCGCCCAGGGTCGAGGGGCGCGCGCCACCGTCCACGCCCTCGGGCGGTGAGGACCGGGGCCACGCCGGCGACGCGGCGCTCCACGCCGACCAGCCCGCGTCCCCCGGCGCCCGGTCCACGGGCACGTCCTCGCGCGCGCCGGGCATCGACCGGAAGCCGTCAGTGCGCTCGTGGACGTGGCGCATGAACTCACGCCAGCCGATGAGCTGGCGCACGAACCCCTCCTTGGAGGCCAGCGGGACGTCGGCCTCGAGCGCGTCCTTCAGAACGCGCTCGGGCGTGAGCCGGTGTAGGTTGATGAGCGGTGAGGTCAGCGTGTGGAAGACGGTGCGCGAGGCCGTCGACATCGCGTCCTCGTAGGGGCCGAACGTGGGCAGGCACTCGGTCAGCGCCCAGGACCACGCGCGCTCGGCGTCCTCGAACGTGGCCGGGAGCCGGGTCAGGTCGAGCTCGCCGGGGTGGTCGCCGAAGGCACGCTCGACGAGCGCGCCGACCTCGAGCGTGACCTCGTCGGGCGTGAAGACCGGAGGTTCGGGCGCCGGCGGCTCGCCCGACCAGGGCTTGCGGTTCTCGGCGTCGAAGCTGTACTTCCCGCCGAGGGGCTTGCCCTCCTCCATGAGGATCCCGGTGCGCTGGCGCACCTGGCGGTAGAAGGCGTCCATGCGCCAGGTCTTCTTCTTGCCCTGGCTGGTGGTGAAGTCGTCGTCGGTGGTCAGCCAGCCCTCGTGAGGGAGCTCGGTGAGCAGGCCCTCGGCGCGCAGCGGCGCCAGCTCGGCGCGCAGCTCTCGCTCCGCGGGCCGCATGACCTCGAGCGCGCCGAGCTCGCCGGCGACCTCGCGCAGCGCGTCGACGAAGGGCGCCGGGCCGGCGACGTGACGGACCGCCCTGCCCCTGCGGGCGAGCTCGAGCGCGAAGTGGCGCGTGTTCGCCAGGACCAGCGCGAGCTTCTGCTTGTGGTAGGGGCGACGCGAGGGCCGGTCCGAGCTCTCGACGAGCACGACGCCGAGCTCGTCCTGCGTGGTCCGGGCGAGCGGGCCGAGCTCATGGCTGAGTTGATCGTAGGGGACGTAGAGCCAACGCGCAGGTGTCGGCGCTGCCGTCGTCGCTCGTCTCATCGCCAGGGCGAACGCGCCCATGTGCACTCCTCGAGGTCGGGTCGTGTGACCGCATGCGACCGGTCACCTGCGTGCCTCGAGTCGAGGGCTCCTCAGGGTTTGAGGAGCCCCTTCCTGAGCCTGGTGATGTCGGAACAGGTCGACTCCTGGTCGACCTTCTTCATGCGGAAGTAGTTGTCGCGCTTCGAGCTCGTGGGCTTACTCGGAGGCGGGTTCGAGAGGAAGATGCTCGTGGCCTCGATCACGGATTGCTCGGAGTACCATTTGATCGAACCGTGGAGCTGACCCGAGCCGTCCATCTTACCAGAGAGGACGCTCCAGGAGCGCTCGACGACGTAGAGTTCGCCATCGATCGCGCCCCGGATCTTGACGGTCAGGCCGGGGTGGCCGTCGCCGTCGGAGTCCAGGATGCGTGGGTCGCCCGGAGCCTTCGGGAGCGTACCGCGGGACACGTTGGAGAGCTTTGCGCCGCTGGCTCGCCACGCCTTGGGCTGCTCGTAGCGCAGCGTGTCACCGTCCCTGAACCAACGGATCGCGCGCGTGTTCCCGGACACACCTCGCGCGAACGCGTCGGAGATGATCGTGGTGACCAGGTCGGAGCCACCGGTCAGGTCGATCGAGCAGACCTTCTCGGTGAGGACGTAGTCGGAGCCCTCTCGCGTGATCTCGGTGAGGAGCAGCGAGGTCGTCGAGGTCTCGATCACGCCGATCACCGGGATCTCGGTCCTCGCCGTGGTCACCTGGACCTGCGCCCAGGTGCCTTGAATGTCCGGCATGCGGGCGCCGCGGGCCTGGGCCTCGCTCAGCGGCGCGAGCGCCAGCGCGCCAGCGAGCGCGAGGGGGGCGTAATATCTCAGTCTCATGATGTCTCCGGGTTTGGTCGCACACATTGGATGCACCTACCAACCATTTGGTTCGCCTCTTTCGCTCACATCACTGTGGTGTAAGGGAAGCGGACGTGGAACTGAAGGAACGCCTGGCCCCAATGCCAGATGGACGCGTCGAGGTCGTCGACGGTCAGGAAGTCCTGGAACGTCATCCCCATGCGTTGGGGGATGTAGACCTGAGAGTCCCAGCCGAACGAGATCAGGAACGACTCGGTGATCGGGATCTCGAGCGAGGCCTGGACGCCGAGGCCGGGCCGCGCGAAGAACGTGTCGGGGAGCGTCTCCGAGTGGAGGTAGGCGAGCTTGGCGAGGAGGCCGAGCTCCACACCGATCCTCACCGGGCTCGTCGTCAGCGCGAGCCCGACGCTCAGGGGTGACCAGGTCACGCCGTAGATCCCCGTCGAGCCGAAGATCGCCGGGGAGATCTCGAGCGAGTGCGGCAAGAGCGCGGCGATCGAGGGCGCGTAGCGCGCCTCGGTCATGTTCTTCGCCATCGCCTTGTACTGGTCGGGTACTCTGTTGATGTTCTGGCGGATGAGCTGCTGACTGAGCACCGCGTAGACGTCGATCTTGACGCCCGTGTGGACGAGCTGATCGTTCTGGACGGGGCCAGTGATGAAGTTCGCCGTCGGCCCCACGGCCACGTTCACCGGGACCGTGATCGAGGCGGAGCCCTTCCGCCTACGCTTCTGCTGCCGCCGCTTGGGCCGCGCGGTCGCCTTACGGCGCCTCCGGTTCTGCGCCATGACCTCGCCGTCGAGCGAAGGCCCCGCGAGCGCGAGCTGGATCGCGGCGTCCTCCTGAGAGGGCTCCTCGGCGTGTTGGGCCGAGGCGTCGGTGGCCGTGATCAGCGTGAGCGCGAGCGCGGCGAGCAACGACGCGCGCGCGCGTCGAACGAACCAGTGGCGGGTCTGCATCTTCTGGACACTCCGGTGTGTGGCGTATGTCGACAGAGTATGGACGCGCAGGGTCCCCGTCTATTCAGACCTGCTCACTCCTCCTCCAAAGGTACCGATTTGAGCAGTTCGACGAGCATGCTGGCGAACTCCAGATCACCGCCCTGCTGGTGCATCTGAGCCAGGACCCTGATGACCGGCAGCACCTCCGGATGCGTCATCCCCCCATGGACCCTGGCGAGCAGCACCATGGCGTGACCCAACAGGCCACGCGCCTCGGACCGATTGCCCGTGTCCCAGCGCGCGTTGGCCAGGGCCTGCATCGACGCGATCGTCCGCGGGTCCGACTCGCCCAGCGTACGCGTGAGCAGCCAGCACGCGTTCTCGTCTTGCTGGAGCGCCTCTTCACAGCGCCCCTGCGCGCGCAGGCACGAGGAGAGGTGCTCGATCGTCACGATCGTCTCGGCGTGGCCATGGCCGAGGGCCTCGTTTGCAGCCTCGATCATACGCTCGAGAAGCTCGGCGGACTTCGCGCGCTCACCGAGCTGCGACATCGTCACCGCGAGGTTCCTCGCGACCGTGAGGATGTGCGGATGCCCTGGCACCAGGTCGCGCTCCAGCGTGGCGAGCACGTGCGCCTCGATCGACCTCGCGCGCTCAAAATCGCTCCGCTCCCTGTGGTTCGCCGCGAGCGCGATCATGCTCACGAGCGTCTCATGGTGGTCCGCGCCGAACCGCAGGGTGTGCTCTTCGATCTCCAGGCCCAGCGCGACCTCTCGCGCCGCGAGCTCGTCTCCTCGGTCCATGATCCAGCCTCCCTCGGGTCGAGCCAGTTCGAACGCGGCCCCTCACCCGCGCGACCTTGTATCGAAGTGGGCGTGTGTGAGATCACTCACCATAACGTGACTGAACGCGGGGAGACAACTTCACCCTCCGAGGACATTCGATGCCGATGAAGAGGTTCGGGGCTCTGCGTAGCCTGATGCAGAAGGACGCGCTCAACGCCGCCGACCAGGGCCAGCTCTGGCGGCTGATCAAGCGCGCGAGGAAGAAGGACCGCAAGCAGTTCGACTCGGTCTGGGTGCCGTACATGCAGAGCTTCCCCCGGCACTACCGCCACGACCTGTGCCGGCTCTCGTCGACGCGCGACCTCAAGCGCGCGGTGAAGATCCTCCCGGGCGCGCTGTTCGAGCTCGAGGAGAACCCGTCGCCAGGCTGGCCCGACCACGGCGTCCCCGCCGACCTGTCCTACCTCTCCCAGAACCACGCGCTCGAGCACGTCTCGAAGCTCTCCATCACGCTCGACGACTCGGGGCGTCTGGCGGGCGGCGCGCCGGTGGGCGGCGCCGCCCTCATGGAGCTCTCGTCCTGGACGAACCTGACGAACCTACGCGCGCTGATGCTGCCGAGGAACGCGCTGCGCGACGCAGACATCGAGGAGCTCTTCGGCGCGTTCACGCGCCCCATCCGAGAGCTCGGCCTCCACGACAACGCCTTCGGCGCGGCGGGAATCGAGGCGATCTGCAAGACCGAGTCACTCCAGGGGCTGCGCCGCCTCGACCTCGGCCGCAACGCCGTCGGGACCCCCGGCGTCCAGGCGCTCGCCCACGCGCGCGGGCTCACCCACCTGGAGTGGCTCGACCTCGCCCACGCCGACGTCGGTGTCCAGGGTGTCGTCACGCTCGCGTGGTCTCCGCGCATGGCGGGCCTTACCTGGCTCGACCTCGACGCCTGCGATGTCCTCGCGTCCGGCGCCGCGGCGCTCGCGGGCTCACCACACATGTCCTCGCTCCGACACCTCGAGCTCCAGCGTACCAGCGTCGGGGCTGTCTCTTATACACATCTCCGAGCCCACGAGACAGGCAGAAATCTCG
>CAJXPN010000165.1 GCA_913058025.1 uncultured Myxococcales bacterium
CGTCGGCGGTGGCCTCGGCGTCCCCGAGCGCCCGGGCGAGCCCCCGCTCTCGATCCCCGCGGTCGCCGCGTCCCTCGCCGCGTTCAAGTCCGCCCACCCGGAGTTCGCGCTCTGGATGGAGCCGGGGCGCTACCTCGTCGCACAGGCCGGCGCGCTGCTCACGACCGTCACACAACTCAAGGGCAAGGGAGAGCGCGTCTACGTCGGCGTCGACACCGGCATGAACAGCCTCCTCAGGCCGAGCCTCTACGGCGCCTACCACGAGATCGTCAACCTCACGCGCCACGGCGAGCCCGCCCAGATCACCGCCGACGTCGTCGGCCCGATCTGTGAGACGGGGGACGTCCTCGGTTATGGCCGGCGCCTCCCCGAGACCCGCGAGGGCGACGTCCTACTCATCGGCACCGCCGGCGCCTACGGCGCGTCGATGTCCTCACGCTACAACCTGCGCGAGCCCGCGCGTGAGGTACTGCTACCAGCGCGCTGACCCCTTGTGCCCCGGCCCTCACGCGCTTACACATGTGCTCTCCCAAACGAACCCCCAGGTGCCATGCCGACCGTCATTTGCCCAGAGTGTCTGACACGAAACCCCGCCGGCGCGCTCACGTGCCGCCGCTGCGGTGCCTCGCTCGAGGGCGGCGAGGACCACGTCACCGTGCGCTCGGCGCCCCCTGAAGGCGCCGCGCTCGCGGGGCGCTGGATGCCCGAGGAGAAGCTCTCGGGCACCGAGACGGAGCTGTGGCGAGGGCGAGATCTCCAGACCGGCCGCGCCGTGCTCATCCGGCGCATGAGCTCGAGCACCGCCACATCGCGCGCGTGATCCAGGTCGTCGACGACCCGACCGCGCCCGCCGTCATCCTCTCCAAGCAGGAGGGTCGCACGCTCGGAGACGTGCTCGAGCGCGGCCGCCTGCCCACCGCGATCGCGATCGCGTGGGCGCGCCAGCTCCTCGCCGCGTTCACGCACATGCACGAGCGCGGCGTCGTCCACGGCGCGCTCACGCCCGACCGCGTCACCGTCCACGTCAGCGACGGCGCGGGCGTGCCCCAGCTCGTCGTCGCCGACCTGAGCACCGCCTCGAGCGTGGACGCCGACGCCAACACGGCCTCGGGCCGCTCCGGCACGCTCATGGGCATGCGCGCCTCCGACGAGCACGACGCGCCCCAGCCCGCCTCCCACGTCTCCCCCGAGGCGCTCGCGCGCGAGGTCACGCCCCGCTCCGACGTCTACACGCTCGGCGCGCTGCTCTTCCACATGCTCACCGGCCGCGCGCCCGTGGCGCACGGGCTCGAGGGCGGCTCCGAGATCGCGCGCGCCGTCCACTCCGAGGACCCCGCGCCCCTGCGCTGGATGCGCCCCGAGCTCAGCGAAGCCCTCGAGGACATCGTCCGCTCGGCGCTCTCCAAGGACCCGCTCCCCAGGCCCGAGACCGCCGCCGCGCTCTCCGCGCTCCTCGCCGCGACCCCCGAGGGGCGCCACCCCCGCATGGTCTTCGTCCCCGCCGGCGTGTTCACGCGCGGCTGCTCGGCCGACGACGAGCACGCCAGGCCCGAGGAGCGCCCCCAACGCCAGCTCACGCTCTCGCCCTACTACATCGACGAGACCCCGGTCACCGCCTCCGAGTTCCAGACTTTCATCGAGGCCACCGACCACGACATCCCCGACGCCTGGGCCACCTACAACGACCCGCAGGCTCGCCCCGACCACCCCGTCGTCTTCGTCAACTGGCACGACGCCACCGCCTACGCCCAGTGGGCCGGCAAGCTCCTCCCCACCGAGGCGCAGTGGGAGAAGGCCGCGCGCGGCGACGACGCCCGGCGCTACCCCTGGGGCGACGCCCCGCCGACCCCCGAGATCGCCTGGTACGGCTCCCACCGGGCGCCCGCGCCGGTAGGCGCGAACCCGGGCAGCGACAGCCCCTACGGCGTCAAGGACATGGCCGGCAACGTCTTCGAATGGGTCGCCGACTGGTACTCCCGCACCTACTACGCGCGCGCCCAGGTGGCCGACCCGATGGGACCCGAATCTGGCTCCCGCCGCGTCCTGCGCGGCGGCTCCTTCGTCCACCCCGCCTTCACGCTCCGCGTCACCGTCCGCGGCCGCTACCAACCTGGGGAGCGCCGCGCCAACCACTCGTTCCGCTGCGCCTGGGCGCTCGACTGATCAGGCCCGGGGTAGGGCCTACGCGTTTGCTGTTCGCTCATGTTCACTCCGCGGTCCCCTCGCAGTACCTCGGCTTCACTCGTGGCTGTTCTTGGCTTGGGGTTCGCGTATCCGAAATCAACTGGGGGTGGAATTGCGGCACGGTCCCCCAGGCGCCGCTCGCGCTCGCTATCGCGGTCCCCTCGCAGGGACCTCAGCTTCACTTTCGCCTGTTCTTGGCTTGGGGTTCGCGTGGGCGCTCCGGTCGGTTGGGCGCGGGTGTGCGTGGGAGGGCCTGTCGAACCTGGGCGCCGCCAGGGGCATCGTAGGGCACGTTTTGGTGCCCTTGGGTAAATAGCCACGCCGAGTTCGAGGCCCGCAGAACGCCTCCTGGGTGCCTTCCCGAGCCGATCGCCCCTGCGCGAGCCCTCGGAAAGCCACCCCGTGAGCCACCAGCCACAATCGGGCGGTGATGGGGCTGATCGTCTCCACGTCGGACCCTGTCGACCTCCACCTCTCCGCCCCGCACCCGAGGCGCGGCGAGGTCGACCCGGCGGCGGCTCCTCCGACCGACCTCGACGGAGACCTTCGCCCCCGGCTCCGGCGCGGACCCTGGCGCGGATCAGTTCGTCGAGTGTAGGTGCTTCACCACTCGAGCCTCAATTGGGCGACAGCGTTCGACCAGGCCGCCGAGGTCCTGATGGTCTCATCCATCGCCACGTTGACCTCGGTACCTTTCATGTAGGCATAGACCGCGTCGGCGTCGTCGATGAAGAGTCTGTCGATGCCTGCGAACGCGCCGTCGAACATGCAGAAGCAGACGTTCGCGCCAGTCAGCGTTCTCATCGCCTCCATCGCCACGACGATGTCTGTGGGTCTGAAGCTGGTCGCTGGAACTTCATGATCTTGAAGACATAGCGAGACCTCCCAGGACTCGTGCTCGAACAACCACCTGCCCGCGTAGTTCGTGATCTGACCGTCGATGTCCAGATGGCTCGGGTCCCGTACGACACCATATGCCATCAGGAGCAGGTGGTCGGTGCCCATGACGTGAAGCGCTTCGATGATGTCCACGGTGACCTCGTCTACATGGCGTTCGATGCGTTCGTTGGCGCTGAGCTCGAGTCCAGCGCGGGCTCACGTCCTGAGCGCGACTCTGAACCCGACCCAGTGGTTGCGGCGCCCGGCGCGAAGCGCGCGGCTGTGTTGGCAGAACATCAGCTTCACGCCCCTGCGCATGTACGCGCTGCCGCGCACGGCCATGAGCCGCTTGGAGAGCTCGTAGGGGTCGCTCTGGTCGAGCCGCTCGAGCCGCGGGCCGAGCGGACCCGTGGGCGCGTCGCCGTCGTAGTCGTCGTAGGTGAGGCACCACTCGGAGACGTTGCCGAGCATGTCCTGGCAGCCGTACGCCGTGCGGGTCGTGCGGTAGGTGCCGACCGAAGCGGTGGTCCTGCTCATGATGTGGGTGTAGGCAGAGTTTGGCGTCGGTGAGTCACCCCAGGGGTAGGGCGTCCCCGTCGGGCCGACCGCCGCGAGCTCCCACATCGCCTCGCTGGGGAGCGTGAGCCCCGCCCACTCGCAGTACGCGATCGCGTCGAGCATGGAGACGTGCACGACGGGGTGGTCGAGCACGTCGTCCGAGGGAGCGCCGTCAGCCCAGTGCTCGAGCAGGTCGCCGATGCCGTGCGAGGCGTCGTATTCGGTGTCCTCGACGAACGCGAGGAACTGCCGGTTGGTCACCGGGTGCTGACCCATCAGGAACGTCGGGAAGAGCTCCCGGCCAGGCTCGAGCGTGTCAGGGTCGCGTGCGTCGGCGACCTCGACGAGCACGCTTCCGTCTGAGTGGACGCGCACCCGCGGGTCGGACGCGGCGAACGCGGCGTTCGCGCGCTGGAGGAGGCCGTGGTCGGAGGTCTCGTAGGCGAGCTCGAGCGCCTGCTGGATGGCGATGAAGTCGCCGCCTTCGGCCGCGGCCATGAGCTCCTCGGGTGTGTCCTGTGTCGTCTGTGTCATCGCCTCAACCTCCTCCCACCAGCTTCTTGACGCGCGCGAGCAGCTCGCCGCCCTCGTCCGGGCTCACCATGTTCATGTAGGCGGCGTATCCCATGAGGTACGACTCGAAGTCGGGCCGCCCGCGCGCCTGGGACGCGAGGCCATCGCGCTCGCAGTTGTGCACGATCGCGCGGAACCGCCGCCGCTCCTTCCTCGGGATCGACAGCCCGTCGTTGACCACGACGCCGGTCACGCGCTGCTGCTGCGAGGAGCGGATCACGCGGAACTTGTCCTCCCGCACGACGAACCCCTCCTGCTGGCATATCTGGTTGATCCACCAGCGGAATCGGCCAACGCCTCGCGACGGCTCCTCGTCGAACGAGAACGTCAGGTCGTCGGCGTAGCGGGTGTAGTCGCCGCCCATCGACGCGGCGAGGTTCGCCAGGCGCTTGTCGAGGTGTCGGCAGATGAGGTTCGAGATCGCGGGGGAGGTCGGGGCGCCCTGGGGCGTGTAGGCCGACGTGGTCCGCTGGGGCAGCTCCGTGTAGCAGCACAGCCTGGCGAGCGTCGTGGCGACCTCGAGGTCGTCGTCCTGGGTCGAGAAGCACAGCCGCCCGACCGTGTAGCCCATGCTCGCGAACAGCCCGACGACGCGCCAGTAGCGGATCGTGGGGAAGAAGTCGGCGAGGTCGAACTTGATGAGGAGCTTCTTGCCGACGTGGGGCGTGGCGTTGGTCACCGTGGAGCGCCCGGGGACGAAGCCGTGCGCGGCGTCGTGGGTGGGCAGCTTCGAGAGGATCTCCTTCAGGATCGCCTGCTGCGTGTGCCGCAGGTCGTCGCAAGGCGCGGCGATCGTGCGCTCACCGCCGCGCCGCTTCGGGATCGTGAAGGTGCGGTAGGGCTTGAGGTTGGAGGTGTCCGAGGCGAGCAGGTAGAAGCCGAGCTGGGCGGGCGTGCGGATGCCGAGGAGCTCTCGGAGCTCGGCGATGTCGGCGATCGGCGGGACGCCGACCTCCTCCTGGCGGCGCGCGCCGGTCGAGTGTGCGTAGAGCTGGTTCGGCTCTGCCCCGCGCGTCCAGCCGGTGTGGTCCCAGCGCTCGCCCTCGCGCAGCGGGAGCGCGACGTCCTCGATGCGGTGCCTTCGCGCGAGCTCGGCGGCGCGGGCGCGGAGCTTCGGGTGCCTGGCGTTGCGGCGCGCGACGCGGGCGTAGATGTCGTTGGGGAGCGCGACGCCCTTCAGGTCGAAGATCTCGCTGGGCGGGTCGGCGGCGATCGCGTCGACGTCGTCGCGCAGCAAGCCGACGGTGAACGCGAGCGCGACGTCGTGCACGGAGTACGCGCGCAGGCGACGGACCGTGCGCATCATGAGGCTGAAGTTGTCGGGGAGCTCGCGCGAGAGCTCCCACAGGCCGCGCAGCGTCTCCATGTCCAGGGTGGCGCCGACGTCGAACCGATGGCCCTCGAGGTGTCGCGCCAGGCACTCCCTGAAGTCTTCGTCTGAGCGCATCGGGCCGTCTCTCGTCGTCGGGTCCGACGACGCCTCATCGCGGCGGCGATGTGGTAGCCTCGGAGGTTCAATGGAAGACCCGAACCATCGCACGCGCGGCGACCCCTCCACCACCACGAATCGAATGGGCACAGAGCACCGAACCATGAGCCTGGAGCAGCGCAGGCTGACCTACGCGCTCCACCTCGGGCGTGACCTCGACGACGCGTTCGCCGCGCTCCCGGCGCACCTGAGCTCGGGGCCCGTCGTCGAGGCGTTGGGCGCGTTCCTACTCTCGCCGAGGTCGACCCACCGCTTCGCGATGCGCGCGGTCGAGCTGCTCGCGGACCTCGATCACCCCGCGGCCCACCGCGCGCTCGGCGGCGCGCTCACGCACCGGCTCATGAAGGTCCGCCGCGCCTCGGCCATGGCGATCACGCCGGCGCGGGCGCCCTGGGAGCTCGTGGTCGAGCGGCTGCGCGTCGAGACCGCGCAGCTCGTGCGCGTCCAGCTCGTGGCGCTGCTCTCGAAGGCGCCGGAGCCGACGCGCTGGGAGGTCGCCGTCGCGATCGACGATCCCCACTGGCGCGTGCGCAAGCAGGTCATCGCCGCGCTCGACTCATGGGGCGCTCCTCCGCAGGCGCTGCGCGACCAGCTCGCCGGTGAGATCGACCGGAGGGGCCTCGACGGAGACCGCGCCCGCGGCGTGCTCGCCTACCTCGAGCTGAGCGCGGACTCCGCCCGCTCTGTCGACGAGTGCGCGCCCGATTCCCACGGCGGAGACCTCGCGCCCGACCTATCTCTGCGCCCCTGGTGGCACGTCGAGCCTTCGCTGATGCGCGCCAACCTCGCCGCGCTCACCCGCGACGAGGCCTACGACGAGCAGGCCTGGCTCGTCTGGCTGCTCGTCCACCCGGAGGAGCGCGTGCGCGCGCTCGCGCGCAAGCTCGTGATCCCCGAGCTCGAGCCCGACGGGCTCGTCTCCTTCCTGCTCTGCGCCTGCGAGCCACGGCAGCCCGCGATCGACCGCACGCTCCCGGAGCTCCTCGCGCGCCTGGGCGGCGACACCATCGAGGCCGCCGCGTGGCGCGTCCTCGAGCTGGCTTCCTCCGACGCGCCCTGGTCGAGCGAGGTCGGCCTCGAGGCCGACCTCGCGGTCGACCCGAGCCCCGCCGTCCGGTGGGCCACGTCGTGGCTCCACGAACGAATCCCGGACCCCGACGAGCTCGCGTCGTCTCCCCACTGGATCTCCACGCTCGAGTCGCTGGAGTCGTCGGCGTCGCCCGAAGATCGTGCGTGCGCGCAGGCCATCCTCGGCGTCGAGTCGGAGGTCACCGGTCCCCCGCGCGATGGCACCCACACGCTCACGCTCGCCGACGCAGAGCAGCTCCTCGCGGACCCCGAGCGAGCGACCTCCTGGGTCGAGCTCGAGCGCGCCGCCGAGCGACGCGGGGCGCGCCTCGACCGCGCCGTCCCGCGTGAATGGACGCGACCTCCCGAGCCCGCTCAGGCCGCGCGCGTCGCCGCCGAGCCGCTCGAGGACCCGCCCGATGAGGCGCCTGATGACGCTGGCCAGTGGTGGGAGCGGCGACGCCTCGGCCCGACGGGCCTCGAGGTCTCCCGTATGGGGATCACGGGGCACTACAACCTGCCCGAGTCCGGGTTCGCCGAGGCGCTCGAGCGCGGCATCAACCTCTACTTCTGGGAGCCCATCTACGTCTCCCAGACGAGGTCCTTCGCGCCGCTGAGCCCGCAGGCGAAGTCCGACCTCGTGGTGTGTGCGGGGACCTTCGAGGCGACCGCGAAGGGGCTGCGCAAGGACGTCGAGGGCGCGCTGCGCGCGATGAAGCTCGAGCGCCTGGGCGTCTTCTTCGTGTTCTGGGTGCGCGACCGCGAGCGGCTCTCCGACGAGCTCCTGCGCGAGATGGACCGCTTGCGCGCCGAGGGCCTCGTCGACACGTTCGGCGTCTCCACGCACTCACGCGAGCTCGCGCGCGGCTTCATCGAGGAGTGGCCGGTCGTGATGGTGCGCCATAACGCTGCCCACCGGGGCGCCGAGCGCGAGGTCCTCCCCCACGTCGACCCGTCGCGCGCTGGCGTCATCACGTTCAGCAACCTGTGCTACGGCCGCATGATCTCGGAGCTCCCCGACCTGTCTCTTATACACATCTGACGCTGCCGACGATCTACTCTGTGTAGATC